>JAPLCR010000451.1 GCA_026392135.1 Armatimonadota bacterium | reverse complement strand
CTAAAAGGATTAATAGGGCGCTTTGCCACCAATATGGGGCGAGCAGGTCTACTCGCCAAACACGAAGCCCACTGGGGAGGGTGGAAACACCTCTACGACCAGCTTCCACGTTACGACAAAGTGACCACCGCCGATGTTTTGCGTGTAGCAAAAAAGTATTTTACTGAGAAAACACGCACCGTCATTGTATTGAAGCCGGAGAACGCGGCGCAAGGAGGAGAGCAGAAGTGAAAAAACACCTATCCATCATGGCACTTATCGGGCTTATCGCTTTAGTAGCCTCCCCCTCCTCCGCGCAAAAGATAAACACGCCTCCCGTTAAGCGCAGCCAAGAGCCGAACGGTTCACGCCTCGTACTCATGGAGTATCCGCGTGTCCCCGCCATCACCCTTCGCATTATCTTTCCCGGTGGCAAGGTGAACGAACCTTCCGATAAGGAAGGAGTCGCGGAGTTGACTGCCACCCTCCTGCGGCGCGGTACCGAAAAACGAAACGCTGTGCAGATATCTGAAGAGATTGAGTTCTTGGGCGGTTCGCTCGGCGCAAGCGTCAGCAACGATAGCTTCACCGTCTCCCTCGACGTGCTTTCCAAAGACATAGATGCAGGGCTAGACCTCCTAGCGGACGTAATGCGTAACTCCAACTTTCCCGAAAGCGAGCTAGAGCGAGAGCGGCTACAGTCCATCAACGAACTCAAAGGCATCAGCGAAAACCCCCGCGCCGTTGCGAGCCTCGTTACCAACTCCACTATCTATGCGGGACACCCCTACGGAAAATCGCCCGGAATAGCCTCTCTCTCTCAACTCAAGCGAGACGATGTTCTAGCCTACTATCGCACAAACATCAACCCCGCCAGCATGATTGTCATTGTGACGGGCGATTTCAAAGCCGCCGACCTTACTGCCAAACTCCGCGCCCGCTTCGGTGACTGGCAAGGAACAAGTGCCTCCCGCGAGGCTCCCAAATGGAACATCGGCGCCAAAAGGCAGATACTTGTAGACAAGCCCGACAGCACTCAAACCCAGTTGCGCCTCATTCGCCCCGCCATCTCCGTAGGAAGCCCTGACTACTATGCCGCAGAGGTCGCAAACACCATTCTGGGCGGAGGCTTCACCTCCCGACTCGTCGAAGAGATTCGCATTAATCGCTCCCTAACCTATGGGATTGGAAGCTCGTTCTCGAAATCCCTGCTAGGCGGAACCTTCGGAGTCTCCACCTTCACCAAAATCGAAACGACCAATGCCCTCATCAAAGCGGTACGTGAGGTTCTAAAACAGACGGTGCTAAAAGGCTTTACCGATACGGAGCTACGTAAAGTAAAAGGTTTTCTCGCAGGGCAGTTCGCCATCAGTGCCCAAACGCCTCAAGCATTGGCGGGGCAGCTCTCACAAATCGAACTCTATGGACTTCCCAAAGACTTCCTGCAAAACTACATCCAAAAGATACAGGCGGTCACTCTCGCAGAAGTCAACCGCATCGCCAAAAGCTACTTCCATCCCGACAGCCTCAGCATAATACTTGTCGCCCCTGCAAGCAAAGTGAACGCGCAGTTGAAGGAGTTTGGCGCGTTCGAGGTGAAATCTGTAGACAGCGTAGGGAAGTAGGGGGGGAGGTCGTATTGCCAGACAGAAACAAAAAGGAGCCAAGCTGTGCCGCAAGAACTCAGGGGCGTACTACCCGTCCTACACACGCCCTACCATGACGACTACAGCATAGACTACGACACGCTCGGTGAAGAGGCAGATTTCGCCTACGAGATGGGAGCGGATGGAATCGTCTTTGCCCTCGCCTCCGAAACCCTCCGCCTCACGCAGAACGAACGCTTCGCCGTCGCCGAATATCTCGGTAAGCGTAACGCCGACAGAGGCAGTTTCACCATGAGCGTAGGCGCGGAGAGCAACGTCTCTGCGGCGCAATTTGCGCGTCAAGCGGAGTCGTCAGGCGCAAGTGCCCTCATGGCGATACCCCCGCTCTCTGTTTCGCTGGGCGAGGAGGCACTGCGCGGCTACTACGCCGCCATCTTAGGAGCGACTACTATCCCCCTCGTCGTGCAAGATGCCTCCTCGTATGTTGGGAAACCCATGTCGGCGGAGTTCCAAACGCGCCTGCGCCTAGAGTTCGGAGCGCGCGTCTACTTCAAGCCGGAAGCTCCCCCGGTGGGTCCCGTCATTTCGGCACTGAACGCCGCTACAAACGGCGAAGCGAAAATTTTCGAGGGTTCAGGTGGAACCATGCTTGCGGAGAACTATCGGCGCGGTATCACCGGAACCATGCCGGGAACCGACTTAATAGACGCGATTGTAGCCCTTTGGCGGGCGCTAGAGCGTGGTGACGACGACAAAATCTACGCGATATCTCCGCTTATCGGCGCGATTCTGGCGATGGTTCACAGCCTCGATGGGTATCTCGCCATAGAGAAGTATCTGCTCTACAAACGCGGGGTTTTCAAGAACCGACTCGTGCGAGAGCCTGTAGGCTTTACCCTAGACCCGCCCGCTCTCGCTGAAATTGATAGGCTTTACGAACGGCTTCAAGCGCAACTTTAGAAGGAAAAACAATGAGGATACTGGTAACGGGAAGTTCAGGGGTGATAGGTAAGGCTACCATCGCACGCCTGACAGCAGAAGGGCATGAGACTCGCCCCTTCGACATTCAAGAGGGCGATGACCTTCGCAGCTTTGAGCAGGTGCGGAAGGCGGTAGAGGGGTGCAACGCGATTGTTCACGCAGGGGCGATACCCGGTGACGCTCCCGGACGCGAGTTAGAGGTGGTTGAAAGCAACGCACAAGGCACATGGAACATTCTGTTTTCTGCGCTTCATGAGGGAATTAAGCGGGTCGTCCACTTTTCGAGTATTCAGGCACTTGGCTATGTGGGCGGACACCATGCGCCGGTCTACTTTCCCGTAGACGACGACTATCCGCGCCACCCCATGACACCCTATCAGCTGGGTAAGCATTTAGGCGAAGAGACCTGCAAAACTTTCGCGAGACGCTGGGGTATGGAGATTGTTAGTCTGCGCCCTATGGCGGTTACTCGAATGGAGCGTTGTTGGGCAGATATTCCGCACCGTACACCAATGGAAGAGTGGTTCCGTGACAATCCTTACCGCACGCTTGTAGACTGCTCCGGCATTAAAAACGTGCTGGGCTGGTCTCCAAAACGCTCATGGCGCGATTAGCCCTTCCGCTTCAAGAGAGGTATAGTAAGCCTACCTCTTGAACTCCTCTGCATGGTCTTCACATAACCATAGATAGTGCCCTTCGGGAGTGTGGACTTTCACTAAGCCGCCCCACCTCCTTGGAGGGTCGAGTTGTTCTAGTAGGGCGCGAAGCTGACGCAAATCCGCGCCCTCTACCTGCGGCGGTAGGCTCTTTACACCGCGCTCCTTCCAGTACTGCTCACTTGAACCTATCTCACGAGGATCGAATCTATCGGGGATTTTGAAATCCTTCGCCTCTTTGACCCACTTCTCCATAAAGTCTAGATAGTTCCCATACTTATCCGACCACTCTTTATGAAACTCTTTTAGTGTTGGGTTGACGAGTGAGATGTACTTCAGAATTTTGAGTGTGTTCCGCACCCATGGGGCGAGATTCTGCACCCACTCCTGCCCCTGCGGTAGGGTGTATACCCCACCCTCTTTGGTAGGATGCCAATCGCCCGGATACTGGCAACAGAGGTGTAGCTCTATGGGGCGAACTGCAAAACGCTTCATCTTTTGCCATAGTCCCTCCGCCTTTTTTTCGTTCAGTAGAAAGACGTTGGGGCACTCCGACTCCTGCAGCCTCTGCTCCTGCTCGTACAGTTTGAGGAACTCGCGTTGGATGAGCGCGGCAAAGCTCTCTTGAACAGTAAGTACGTCCTCTACCTTATCGGCAATCTGTGCAACGGTGCTGACTATGGTGTCTACTTTGGAAGTTAGTCCCTCCAGTTCAGTGAGAATGTTCAAGCCGAAGAGGAGCTCCACAACCCTCACCTCTTTAAGGCTCGTGCCACAGCGCGTAGTCGCTATCCCGTTCTCTGCATAGCGCTGTATCTCTTCCAGATTATACTCTTGCGGGCAGTTCGGCTGACAGCGGCAGGGGATGTAGCGCGTGATACCTAGCCCTCTAAACCTGTCGAGTGTCAACTCTAGCCCGTCTCGCAAGAGCGCGAAGTAGTTGTAGGGCAACGCGCCCCGTGCAGTAAGGCTGACAGAGCGGTTTGCAGGAGAGGCTTGGAGTAGGGCGAGGTGTTTTGGCTCATGCCGCGTATCTCCGAAGAGTGCCCCCAACCGCCAGTGCAGATGCTGAGTGAAGCGATGGGAGCGGGCTATCGCCCATGTCGGGATGCCGGCAGGCAGGGAGCTTAGCTGGTAGCGAATGGCGACCTCGTGGCAGTGGCTCTCCATCTTTTTCGCCTCCCATAGTGCTTGAAACTCCGGTTCGTCCCATGACACGCACTCCACTATCAGAGACCTGTTCTCTGGGTCTTCGGGAATGCGGTAGGAGAGGTCGAACTGCTCCATCATGTGCAAAAAACGCTCGTGAAGGGTGGAGTCTAGGTCGCTCCATATCTTTCGCATCTCCTCCCGTGTGAATAGCCCCTCTCTCTTTTTTACATCCTCGCTTTTCAAAACGTAGGCGATATGTTGCGTTACCCACTGCGGTTTGAGTATCACGATGTCGTTGAGTTCGGGGTTGTCGTGGAAGTGGAGGATGTCTCCCAAATCGTGCATATAGCGGGTGAGCCATACCGCGTTGTCGCCCACCATATCGTGTCTGCTCAGCAGTGCTGTGAACTCCGCATGGGGCATCCACTTACGCTCAATTGGTAGGCTTCGCACCGCCTCCATCGCCAGTGCCCACTTGCTGGGTAGGAAGTGCCCCATAAGCGGAAGTGCCGCGCTCAACTGCTGAATCTTCTCACGCAGTGTGTCGAAACCCTCCTCTGTCCGATTGCTCACCTCACAGTAGCCTTTTACCTGTGGGAAGTCTCTGAGTATCGCATCGTAGGGAAGTTCGGCGTTCCGATGGTCGGTGTGGGTGGCGACAATAAGAATCGGAACTTCGCCTCCTGCCCTAGAGCGGATGTTCTCTAGCCAGTAGTAGAGCCTACCCTGTTCGTAGCCGTGCCGCGCATTCCAAACCAGCAGATAGAGGGAGCGATTGGAAAGGAAAAACTGGTGGGTAGCGTGATTTATCTCCTGCCCCGCGAAGTCCCACACGTTTAGCGTCATCACTACATCCGGACGTTCGGGGTGCGTCATCTCCAACTCTCGAATAGCAACTCCATGCGTGGTCTCCTCGCTTTCGTTAAACGGCTCTCCTTTGAGCCGCCGCAAGAGGTTCGTCTTACCCACGCCGCCCTGCCCTACAAGGAGTGCTTTAGAAGCCCAGTGCGGAACTTTGGTATCAAGCCCTTTTAGGTATTTAAGGATAGCATTACTACCTAATGAGACTATTTCGGGCGGGAAATCCGCAAGCGGATTTGATTCTACTCTGAAATCTCTCAGGTTCGCGAGGTTCCCCAAACTCTCAGGGAGAGAGGTCAGCTGGTTGTTATA
>JAPLCR010000228.1 GCA_026392135.1 Armatimonadota bacterium | reverse complement strand
TCACCCGTCAGGAGGATGTTGTTTTGGCGGAACTGCTTCTCGCTCCCCCCCCTGAACCCTTCTCTTCCCATCCTCAAGGTGAGATTCGTGTTGGCTTTGGCTACGACGTTCACTCCTATTCCGACCCTGCTTCGGGGCGCAAACTGTTTTTGGGGGGCGTGGAGATACCACACGACTGTGGATTAGAGGGGCATTCTGACGCGGATGTTCTGCTACACGCAGTTTGTGATGCTCTTTTGGGAGCGGTCTCTCTGGGCGATATAGGAATCCTCTTCCCGAACACCGACAACGCCTACAAGGGCATCTCAAGTCTGAAGCTACTCGCTGTTGTGGGCGAACGTTTGGCGCAGGCAGGCTGGCAGGTGGTGAATATAGACGCGACGGTTGTCGCTGAAGCTCCTAAGCTGATGCCGCACCGTCCTGCTATGCAGAGCACAATGGCAGAGTGTTTGGGTATAGACCCTACTCGCGTCAGCGTGAAGGCGACGACCTCTGAAAAAATGGGCTTTGTGGGGCGGCGTGAGGGCATGGCGTGCTGGGCTACGGCTACGGTTCGGGCAGTTTAGCCTCTACTATTTTGTCAACAGCGCGTCGCAATCTGCACTAGGGAGCCTACCCATAACCAGACACTTTCACCCCCTAATAGTACGCCAATAGGCTCTTTGACCGCTGTAGGCAGTAGCGAAGAGTGTATGAATTACCGTAACTACTCACGCTTCCCTCTGCGACAGATTTTCCTGAAGGCACCTGTTTACCCATTCGGGAAAATGGCTGTTTTGAAATTTTCCGCAAAAACGGAGCGTGAGTAGTTACGAATTATCATAACTCTGCATACATCTCCCCTGCTTCTCCTATCACTATTACAAAAGAATGGAGGAGATACTTCGTTGGAACAGTTACCTGAACTCATTACAGAACGCCTTGTTTTACGTGGTTTTCAACTATCAGACGCGCCCGTAGTGCAAGCCCTTGCTGGTGCTTATGAAGTCGCCCACACGACGCTTAATATCCCACATCCCTACCCTGAGATCGGCGCAGAAGAGTGGATTTCGACCCATGCTGGGGGCATGGAGCGCGGAACCTCTTTCTCATTTGCTGTTGTGAGGCGTGAGGATGATGCAGTTATGGGGGCGATAGGGCTTCACATTGAAACGCGTCACAATAAGGCGGAGACGGGGTATTGGCTTGGGGTTCCATACTGGGGGCAAGGCTATGCAACGGAGGCACTGCGACGTATTATAGCATGGGGCTTTGAGGAGAGGGGACTGAACCGTATCTATGCCGGCTATTTTGTGCGGAATCCCGCTTCCCGCCGTGTGCAAGAGAAGAGCGGAATGCAGTTTGAGGGGATACGGCGGGGTGATTTACTAAAGGACGGTATGTACGAAGACCATGGGATGTGCGCGATAACACGGCAAGACTATGTGAGTTTGCAAAAATAGTACTCACTCTCTCCCCAAAACGATATTGGGGAAGGCTTTACGGTAGATTTTGGTGAGAGCATCTAGTGAGACACGCGCTTTGCGCCCACTTACCAGAGGTTCGCGCCGCTCACGAATCGACTGTACGAAGTCTTCCGCAATGGCGGTGTGGGCTTGGAGGCTAATCGCCATCGGATTGGAGCGTCCGCCGCCCACATCCACGACCTCTGACTGTAAGAGCCCGCGCCTATCTTCTCCACCAAAGCCGAACGTGATCACGTTCCCTCCATCAAAGGCGACAGAGCCGTTCGTACCCACGATCTCAATGCGCGTGCAGAGGTCGGGGTAGGCACAGGAGGTCGCTTCAACGACCCCTCGTGCGCCGTTCTCAAAACGCAGTACTGCGAGCGCGTTGTCTTCCGCCTGTATATCGTGGTTTGCCGTTTCGAGATGCGCGTACTCTACTTCGTCTACTCCACCCACCAGCCAGCAGAGCATATCCAGTGTGTGTATCCCCTGATTTGCTAACACTCCGCCGTCCATTTCCCACGTTCCGCGCCACGCGCTGCTTGAGTAGTAGTTCTGTGACCGCCACCACTTAATAGAGGCACTGCAAGAGAGTAGTCGCCCTAGATGCCCCGCTTCTATATAGGCTTTGACCTGCTGCCCTACAGGAAATGTGCGCTGTTGGAGCATACAGGCAAGCGTCAGCCCACGATCCTCACACTCTTCTATTAAGGCATCCACTTTCTTGATATTGAGGTCTATCGGCTTCTCTAGCAGAAGGTGGAGGTTGTTTTGCGCGCAGACTATCCCCTGTTCTGCGTGTAGTCCTGACGGAGTGCAAACATCTACCGCATCTAGTAGTCCCGATTCCGCCATCGCTTTAGGCGAGGTGAAGGCGATTGCGTCCAGCCGCGCTGCAGTCTCGTTAGCGCGTTGTTCATTGCCATCACAGACTGCGGCGACCCGTACTGTCGCTACGCTCTCCCACACCTGAAGGTGCGCCTGTCCCATTGCACCGCAACCGATAACCCCCATTCGTAACTCTTCGCTCATAGCCCCTCAAATTCAACAAGAAGATTGGAAACATAACTTGATTATAGCAGAAAACCAGAGAGACTTTCAGGCACTCAACACATTTGAAAAAGGTTGACTACTCCGCTTGATGTGCAGGGGAAATTCGCCGTGTCGTTCGCTCCAATGTCTCTATATGCCAGCGTACCATATCCAGAACTGGCGTGTCCGGCTTAAAACCGAGATAGCGCATTAGGCTCTGGGCAGCGGGGTCGCAATCGGCGAGAGTGATAGGTACTGTGAGCGAGGCAAAGAAGCGTTCGTTTGCTCTCCACAAAGCGCGAGATAGGTGCATCTCTTGCGAAGCGGGCAAGCGAATTCGGGCACTCAACGCTACATAGGGAGCCATATAAGGGACTCGTGCCAACTCTCCGCTGGGTAGTCGTGTTACAAGTCCGCCGTTTTTCGCACCGAACAGAAAGTCTCTGAAATCTACGACATCGTAGAAGTCCTGATAGTCCACATCGTCGATTTGAAACGCATCGACAGAGCGAGTCTGCTCGAGCAAAGAGAGTACCTTGAGGATGCGAACCTCCTTTGGAAAGACCGCCATGACCATTCGCATCGTTCGCCCAGAAGCGATGTCATCGTCCAGAAGTATGTAGTCACCGGGTGGAATTGACTGAACCTGTTGGGAGATGGAAGGAAGCCCGGGGCGTGCTGTCACCTGCATGGAGAAGCGTTGTCCATCTGCCAAGCCGAATAGGCGAGATACCTCCAGGCGGTGCGTTCCCCCAGTACAAGCGTCTAGGTTAATCGTTCGCGCCTCGCTTTGCAGTGCCACCGCATAAGCGGCTTGCCGCTTTAGAGCAGGTACCTCCATGCGTAACGCCATCGCCTGGTCGGGCAAAGGGGCTTCTGCGTAAGCCTTTGTGATGGACGAGACCAGCGTATGCAGAAAACTTCTTCGCGCCGTCGCTAACTCCTCCACATCGCGCCCTTGGCTCCAGGGCTCCACTGCCCATTCACTCTCATCGCGAATTAGATAGCGCCGTTGCAGTTTTTCGCGCCCTGCGAGCAGGGTGTTTTCGCGCAGTTTTGCATAGTAGCGGCTGGCACGTTCTGGCATAGCCCCTGCTTCAGCGGAACGAATCTGTGAAGAGGAGATGTTGAGATACTCCAGCCGGGGGGACGCGAAAGCAATATGTGCGCTAAAGCGAGAGGTCTCTTGCTTATACTTGCGTGCTAGCCCTTCGTACCCTGGTCGTTCAACACAGACACAGTAGCCGTTTTTGACGAAGGTGCGGGTAAATCCCGCGTTGTCACTGCCAAAAACGTAACAGACCCGCAGGGGAACGGGTAGACGCAAGTGCCGATTCAGATAGCGTTCAAGCCGTAAAATGATGTCGGTGAAATTAACGGCAGTAGGCAAGTAGCGTGCTTCCCATGTATCTACCATGAGCCACTCAGAGAGTGCCACCGCCTCATGGCACAGACAGATACGGTGTTCGTCAAGCAGTTCGGCGGCTCCGTTTTGTTTGGTAGTGACGTAAGCATCGTGCGAAGGTGAGAGATACCCTCCTAGCACGAGATGCCCCTGCTGAATCATTTCGTTCTTCGCCGACTCCATCATATCCAGATGACTATTATGGATAGGTGAAAACCCTCCTGTAGTGAGCATAATCAAAGGCGGGTAGGCAATCAGTTGGGCAGTGTCGTACTCTTCGAGTTGTGATATGCGGCGCAGGATTTTGTCGTAGGGCGTGGTCAGCCAGTTGAGGTGTGTGTAGCAGGGTGCGCTTAACTCCGAGTCGAGACCGTCGTCGAAAAATCCCGCCTCCTGAAAATCCCGTTTGCGGCGGTATGTTTCGCTTACACTTCGGTAGAACGGGTCTCGCAGAAGCTTCCACGCATAGTGCAAATCGCTGGAAGCTCCTTCAGAATGGCGTTTAGCGTAGTATGCCCTATCAATTTGGGCGGTATCTTCGGTAGGCGCAATGCCCAGTTGTTTCCAAAACAGATTCGTCATAGAGATGGAACCGCCCCGCACCGCTCAAAAATAATGTCGGTACGCAGTATCGTTTTTTGTTTGTCTCCTGAGCAGGCTTCCGCATCGTGTAGTATTCGGTGGTCGAAAATCAGGCAGGATCCCATTTTCGGTACTATGCGAAGCAAGACCTCTTCGTCTGCTGCGGGGCGCGTCCAGTCATCAAGCCCCCGCTCTGCTACAGGTAGCTGGGATTGTGGGTCTCGAATAAGCCGCGTCGCGCCTCCGCGCCTCGCTATGCCTTCCAGATAGAGTATCACGGAAACTAGCGTGCGCTTACCATCGTGGTAGACAAAAGGGGCATCATAGTGCGGTATCAGCAGATTTCCCACCTGATACCGAACAAAACGTAACATTGGATTTATCCCTACCGTACGCCAGACTTGTGTTCCATCCCAGTCCGTCGGCGTTTTCGCGTCCATGATGCGAGGAGAGCCGATATACCCTCGAATGCGGTTCCAGAGTGCCAACGCAAATTCGGGACTGTAAGCTGTTGCCCTCCATGAGCCGACAGCATCCGTTTCTGGGTTGAAATCCTTTTTCATACCGTTCACACCTACTGGAACCCAACTTGCTCGTGAAAGCTCCTTCAAGAGCGTTTCTACCGCTTCGCCGTCAACTACACTGTTCAGAATCAGAGCGGAATCTCCGAAGTCAAGTACAGACTCCTTCGTAATTTCTGGGGTGGGGGTGCAGTGGAGTGAAGAGAGGGTGCGTTCGTCGAGTGTGAACAGCCCGTTTATGCGACTTGTAACGATGGGCGGTTCGGTTCGAGATAGATAGGGCGAATTGTTCCAGCCGTCTGGGATAGAGGCAGGCAGTATGTCTAGGTGGAAGGCGGGTGATTTGCCGAGGTACTTATGGCGGTTGTAGCGGTGTAGATCTTCCAGATTTCGGGCGAAAAACGAGAACTGCTCACGCGCCTCCTCGCTCCAACCTTGCTGAAAAGTCCGCTGTTCCTCAAGCGTTGCAATCTCTTTGTAGAGCAGATACAGCTCTACAAAGTCGTAGGGAGCCCCGAAAACCTCTTCGTCTGCGCGAGCGTCGTACATATCGCCTGTGGGGGTCGCATTCAAAACGCTTTTTGGAACCTGAAAGTAGTGAGCGACTGCGTAGACTTCGCTTTTGTGCAGGTCGGAGATAAGTTGTATATCCACCATCCCATCGGACGCTTTTCCGATATAGCCCAGATAACCGCCTTCGTCGCGGTTTGTGGTGCCAAGTAAAACGCTTGCGTATCCTGATTGCGTTAGGAGGCTTGTGATGTAGTAGAGCGCGGGAGTTCGCACATAGGAGACCAGTTGCCCTGATGCCCAAGGCTCACCAACTCTATTTAGCGCACTATCTACCGCCGTTTTCAGTGCGGCGTGGCTGGCGGTCAAATCTAGCTCTATTGGCTCCGCACCGAACCTCCTCGCTACCTCAAGCCCACGGGCTAACGCTTCGTTTTGATGGGTCGCTCCTACATCGAAGACAGGCATGGCGACCGCTAGTATTTTTTGTATGGGAGAATCGGGTAAGGTTTTGGCGTGTGCCGCTAATGCCAGGACAATCGCCGAGTCGACTCCGCCGCTTACTCCTACCACGCACGCATTGAGCCGGCTCTCCCGCAAGTATGCGTTGAGAACTATTGCTTTTGCCTCGACGTAGCGTTGAACCTCGAAGCCACGCCTACACCGCAATCGGGTGAGTGCTTCCCGGAGTTCGGGTAGCAGGGTATTGGTGGTTTGGGGATTGTAGATTCGCATTAAATACCCTTCAATCAAAACCGCGGATACGGAAACGAGAGAGGTCTCTACCGTAGGTCTCGCCTAGTGCCAGCTGGGACACGATTTTGCCAAGCAGAACGGTGAACTTGAAGCCATGCCCCGAACAGCCCGAAACCAGCCAGACATTCGGCGACTCAGGAACTCTATCCAGAATGAAATCTTCATTGGGCGTGACGGTGTAGAGGCAGGTCGTCTGATACGTAACTTCGCCGCTCAGGTCGGGCAGTCGCATACGGGCGTAGTCGCGCACCGCTTCGATGTAGTCGCTATCTACATCGCGCTTGGGGGCGTTGGGGTCTACGCTCTCCCCTAAGACATGAGAGGCAATTTTCGCTCCCGTTATGCGCCCGTCATTCGGGAAGCCGTAGTAGAGCGTCGTCGCATCAATCCAGACGGGCAGGCTCCCCTTCTCGAAATGGGTGGGGTTCTGCGCGATATTCAGGTAGGTCACCTGTTGGCGCGTGATGGTGAGCGGGAGGTGTAAACGTGTAAAGAGTTCGCCCATCCACGCCCCCGCCGTCACAATCACCCTGTCGAAAACGCTCTCTTCACCACTATCGGTTCGCACAACAACTTCGCTTCCCGCCGTTACTATCTCCGTGACAACCGTCTCTTCACGTAGCACCGCCCCCGCTTCCACTGCAAGGCGGGCATTTGCCAGAACACAGCGCGTAGCGCGAAGCAGACCGCTCTCCGGTTGATACAGCGCAGTTTCGTCATTGGTGAGGCGGAAGGCGGGGAAACGCGATTCCACCTCATGGGCAGTCAACTTGTCGTAAGGAAGACCTGCCCCGATAAGCGCCCGCTCGGTTTCGTGAATGCTCGGCTCGTCGTTTTTGCCGAAGTACAGCCCTCCGCACCGCGCTAACAGCTCCTCTCCCGCCTCTGCCTCCAACTCCGTCCACAACGGATAGGCATCGCCCATCATCTGCGTATAGAGCATATCTGGGTAGGTGTAGCGAATAATACGCGATTCGCCGTGCGAACTGCCGCGCTCGTGTCCCACGCGAAAGCGTTCATAGCCAACCACGCTATGCCCCCGCTTCGCCAGAAACCTACAGGTCGCGCTTCCCGTTCCCCCTACTCCGATAACGGCGACACGCATCTTATTTGCCCTTTCCGAAATGCTTTCCAATCCACTCCCACGCTGTTGCGTCCCAGAAGTCATGCCCTGCATCGAATATCACGAAGCGGAAGTTATCGCCCTTTCCCAACTTCTGATAGAACTCCGCCGACTTAGGGGCGATGCGCTTGCCCATCTCACGGTGGCTTGGTGCGTCGTTTTTCCCTGCCTGAATTTCGAGAGGGCGAGGGCAGATGAGGGCGACGAGTTCAGAGTCGTTGAAGAGCGTGAACCTGTCATTGAAGCGAAAATCGCTGGGGATTCCGGTCTCGCTCTGTTCGTAGCGCCCCTCCTGAACGCCGTAGTAGCAGCTAGATACTGCGACTTTGATGCGGGGCTCGAGGGCAGTGGTAACAAGTGTGTAGTAGCCGCCATAGGATAGCCCGACCATCGCTACACGCTTAGGGTCTATTTCGGGACGCTTCAGCAGTACATCCAGGCTACGCGTGATTTTCGCTATCTCCACCGCCGTCAGGCTCGTTCCCACAAGGCGCATACGCTCATCAATACTGTTGCGAATATCGTTGGGAAAGCCCTCCGCATGAAAGAGGTGGGTAGGCGCAAAGACCACATAGCCGCGCTTCGCCGCACCTCGCACCATGTCGTGATAGTTGCCTCCTCCATGAAACAGTGCTATCTCCGGTGAACCGCCGCCGCCGTGCATAGAGATAACGAGCGGGGCGCGTCCCTTCAAGCCCTTCGGAACAATGTAGATGCCAACGGCGTGAATGCCCGGCAGTACGGATATCTGCACGCGGTAATACTTTGCGATGGAGTCCTCGCCCATCGGCTGAAAGAGGGGAGACTCATTTTCGGGGGTGCCGGGCGGCGGATAGCCGATGCTTTGCTCAAATGCTAGGCGGAACGGTTTAGTAGAGGCTACAAACGCCTTATCCGACGCGTAGTTTGGTTTCAGGAGTGCTTCAAGCCGACTCGTGTCCGCCTTGAGATGCTTAATGTAGCTCTCTAATTCGTGCGCTTGGGTTGTGCGAATTGCGTTGGACGCTGAGATGTTCTCTTCATAGTAAGGTGGCTTAGCTTGCGTCTGCCCCTTCATCGGGACGCAGAGCGCAAGGCAGGCGAGTAGCAGGATGAGAGTTTCGAGACGAAATGACATGAGAGAACTCCTATTAGAGAAGGGGAATTTGGGGGCTTCAATGTAATTAAGTTAAGCGTTAG
>JAPLCR010000101.1 GCA_026392135.1 Armatimonadota bacterium | reverse complement strand
TACAGCTACATCGATAAAACCGAAGAGGCGGATACACTTCTTCGCAAAGCCCTACCGCTCACAAAAGACCCTTCGCCCGTCTATATTGAGATTGGTATGAACGCGCAGAAGCGGAATAAGCTAGACGATGCGGTCGCCGCTATGAAGAAATCGCTTGAACTTAGCCCGCAAACGGGGAATGTTCACCTCTACCTCTCCCGTATCTATCAACGGCAAGGCAACAAAGAGCTAGCCGCCAAAGAGGACTTGGCATTCAGAGAGTGGCAGAAGCGTGAGATTGCCGAACTGAATAAGCGTCATGAAGCACTGAATAGTACCCACAAGCCCTAAATACGTGAGAGTTCATAGTTGCAGGCATCCTCACATAACCTCACCCAACCTCTCCTTCGCAAAGGAGAGGAGTCTTCGTAGTTTGAGATTGGGAAGCCTGTGCGAGTGGTTCCTAGTTTGGGGCTTGGTGCATTTGTTTTGTATCGCGGTTAATTCCCAAAAGGGTGAACTCTTACCGCTTTTGTCATCACCTCAAAACACTGCCTACTGCCAAGGAGGTCTGCATGAACTACTCATTCTATCGTCGAATACTCGGTCTCTTCAGCCTGCTGTTACTGGGACTGGTCGGTTGCGGAGGCGGAAAGCCCGCCCCTGTTACACCCCCCCCTGTTGGTACTACTCCCACTAAGCCTACTGAAGCAATATCCCACACAAGCCTCGTAGACGCTCCCGGTGATGCCGTATCGTTTGCCGATATTACAGCAGAGTCCGGCATAAACTGGACACACTTCAGCGGTGCGCGGGGCAAAAAATATATGCCCGAAGTGGAGACACCCGGTTGTGCTTTCTTCGACTACGACGGCGATGGTCTTCCCGACATTCTGCTGTTGAACGGTGCAGACTGGCCCGAAGTGAAAACAGGGCGAAAGCAGACGCGAGTAGCCCTCTACCACAACGAAGGCGGCGGCAAATTCAAAGATGTGACTGCGGGATCTGGGCTGGATAGTGAGATGCACACGATGGGGGTTGCGGTAGGTGACTACGACAAGGACGGTAAGGATGACCTCTACATTACCTGTATTCTGAGCAGTAGCCGACTTTTCCACAATGAGGGCGGCGGCAAGTTCAAAGACGTAACTAAAGAGACAGGGGTAGACAACGAGGGGAAATGGGGATCTTCAGCGGTCTGGATAGACTACGATCACGATGGCAACCTCGACCTTGTAGTGGGCAACTACTGCAAATGGACACCCGAAACCGACGTGCGCTGTACCGTCTACAAGGGAGAAAAATCTTACTGTACTCCGCATACCTATACCGGCGATTCGATACGCCTCTACCACAATGAGGGTAACGGCAAGTTCAAGGATGTTACTCAAAAAGCGGGAATGGTGTGGGCACAAGGGAAAACGTGGGGATTGGCAGTACTGGACTTTGATGGCGACGGTTGGGAAGACATTGCCGCGGCAAACGATATGGAGGCGAACTGCCTCTTCCACAACAAACACGACGGAACTTTTGAAGAGATTGGGATAATGGCAGGGATCGCGCTTCCAGAATCTGGGCAGGCAAAGGCAGGTATGGGCATAGATGCTGCCGACATGGACAACTCTGGGCGCGAGAGCATTCTAGTATCCAACTTCTCAGGAGAGGGACTCTCTCTCTTCCACAACACAGCCGGCAAGAGATTTCGCGATAAAACGACGGACGCTGGAATGATGGACACGAGCCTTCTTAAAATGGGTTGGGGGCTATTTATCTTCGACTACGACCTAGACGGGCGTAAGGACGCACTTGTCTGCAACGGGCACATCTACGACAATGTGCAGAAATTTCAGCCAGACGTTCGCTTCGCAGATAGACCTCTCCTCTATCATAACATAGGCGGTATGAAGTTCGAGGAGGTAGCAGAGAAGCGGGGCGATATTCAAAAGCCGCAAGTAGCACGGGGCTGCTCCTACGCCGATATTGACGGCGACGGCGACCTGGATGTTCTGATAATGCAGATGGACGGCAAGCCGCGCCTCTTGCGAAATGACGGCGGCAACAAGAACAGCTGGCTCCGCATTAAACTTGAGGGCGTGAAGTCCAACCGAAACGGCTATGGCGCAAAAATCGAAGTGACGGTTGCAGGAGTGAATCAACTCTACCGCGTCAAAAGCGGCTCTAGTTTTCTCTCGGCGTTGGAGCAGATAGCGACTATCGGGCTTGGCAAATACAGTCAGGCGGAGAGGGTTAAAATTACATGGAACACTGGGCAGGTAGACACCTACAAAAATGTGGACGCGAACGTGCTTCTCATTGCCACGGAAGGCAAGGGGGCGAAAGCTTACGCGAAACAAGACCTCAAGTCCACTCCGAAAGTCTACACAGGCTCCTGAAGCCCTCCGCTCGATGCTCTCAGTCCCTCACTCTCTTACAGGTGAGGGACTTTGTTTTTGTACCGCTCTATCCGATACTCAATAACAGTAGAGTATGCTGTTCGGCTCGAACGGGAGGTTGCTTATATATTTCTCGCCCTTGCATAACGCAATGAGCGTTGTGAATAGGCATTTTTAGCTGTAAGAGTCTACTCTTTTGGGGATTAACCGCGAAACACGCAAAAAAGCGCAATGCAACCCCGACTAGGGTAGTACCACAAGCCTTCACCTCTCATACGGCTAAGACTCCTCTCCTTTGCGAAGGAGAGGTTGGGTGAGGTTATTTGGTGATTACCGCAACTCTGAACTTCTAAGTCTAAATAGACAGGGCATAAGCGGGCTTTGTAAGACAACCTATTCGTAGCGAGAGCAGAACTTTACAGGCTTTGAGTCGTCTAAAATGCAGAGGCGAAATCACAAGCAGGAGCAATCAACTAAATGTTGTCGGAATGTAGGCGAGGACGAACAAAACGAAACTATGGGGCACTGCTGGTAGGGCTACTGCTATCTCTACTGGGTTGGGAACTCTTCTCCGTAAAGGGGTACGCGGTACCAAGCCCAAGTAAAGCAGGTTTCATGCCTTCTACGGAAGCGAAGCAAGTCGAGGCTCCGCCGAAAGAGAGCCAACTGCCCGAAGTGCGCCCTCGCCAGCGCGACGGCAACTGGGCTTGGCCCAAAT
>JAPLCR010000631.1 GCA_026392135.1 Armatimonadota bacterium | reverse complement strand
TAGCGGCAAGGTCAAGATGACAGGCGACGGCGAGGCGGCGATAACCGTCTGGTACTCTAGCAAAGTGACCTTTGCGCGGGTCTCCTCCGCCTACCCGAATCGCGTGACCGCCGATACCTACGCGAAGGCTTCCCGCACGAATTTCATAGACGTTATTATCCTCAAAAAACTACAGTCCCTGCGTATTCCGCCCTCGGCGGTCTCTACCGACAGCGCGTTTTTGCGGCGCGTCTACCTCGATACCTGCGGTATCCTGCCCACTGCGGACGAAGCGACCGCCTTCCTGATGGACACAAGCCCCGACAAGCGAACCAGAGTGATTGATAGCCTGTTGGCGCGTCCCGAATTCGTAGACTACTGGACGTACAAGTGGAGCGACCTGCTACTGGTGAGTAGCAAAAAACTCTCCGGCGCGGCGCTGACCACCTTCTCAAACTGGATACGCCAGAGCGTGAAGGAGAACCGCCCTTGGAACCAGTTTACACGGGAGATACTGACCGCGCAGGGTAGCAACCTCGAAAACGGCGCGGCGAACTACTACGTTCTACACAAGGAGCCGCTAGACATCACGGAAACGACCACGCAAGCGTTTCTGGGAATGTCGCTCACCTGCGCCCGTTGCCACAACCACCCCCTCGAAAAATGGACGCAACGCGACTACTTCCAGATGGCGAATCTCGTCTCCAGAGTGCGCCTGAAAAATGGAGAGCGCGACGGCGAAGTGATGGTTCTCTCCTCGAAGGAGGGAGACATTAACCTGCCGCGACTCGGTGTCCCCCTGCCGCCGCGTCCACTGGACGGGACGGAAATCACGCTTGCAAGCCTGCAAGACCGACGCGAAAAACTCGCCGACTGGGTGACAGCCCCCGCGAACCCCTACTTCGCGAAAGCCCTTGCGAATCGAGTATGGCGCAACTTTATGGGGCGCGGCATCGTGGAGTCGGAGGACGACCTGCGCCTCACGAATCCCCCCACGAACCCGGAACTGCTGACCGCTCTGGCAGACGATTTCGTGAAGAGCGGCTACGACGTGAAGCGGCTGATACGCACTATCCTGCTCTCCGCCTCCTACCAACGCTCCGCCGACCCCGTAGCCGGAAACGAGAAGGACGAACGCTTCTACTCGCACTACATCGTGAAGCGGCTTCCCGCCGAGGTTCTGCTGGACTGCCTCTCGCAGGCGACGCAAGCCCCCACGAGTTTCGACGGCTACGCAAAGGGGACTCGCGCTCTGCAACTACCCGACTCGCAGGTCGCCTCCTTCTTCTTAACGACGTTTGGCAGACCGGAGAGAGCGCAAACCTGCGCGTGTGAACGTCAGCAAGAGCCGAGCGTCGCGCAAGCCCTCCACCTCTCCAATGGCGATACCGTGAACGACAAGGTTCGCGCTATGAACAACGCGCTAGATACCTTTTACACGAAGCGGATGAGTGCTGTAGAGATACTGGATAGGCTCTACCTCTCGGCATACGGGCGCAGACCGACCCCTGCGGAGGCGTTGCGTATCGCCCCTCTCCTAAAAGGCTACGACGTGGCTACGGATGGAGAGGAGGGGTGGCGCAAATATCGCCGCCCTGTGCTGGAAGACCTGCTCTGGTCGCTCATCACGAGTAAAGAGTTTCTGTTCAACCATTAACGCAATAGAAGCCGTAGAATCCAGGGTTGTGGCTCTTGACATAACCTCACCCAACCTCTCCTAGCCCTCACCCTGCCCTGTGGGCATCCCTCTCCCGATTCGGGAGAAGGACTTGTCTACAAGGTGGGCAGGTTCCTGCGATAAGCTTGTCAAAATAAGGAGAGGAGCCTTCGTGGTTTGAGATTAAAAGCCTGTGTGTGCGTTCCGATCTTGGCGCTTTTTCGCGTGTTTCAGGGTTTTACTCTCATAAGTGTGAACTCTTACCAGAATCCGCCAAAATAGCGAGGAAAAAGACGCATGAATCTACTGTTCGCAACGATATTAGCGACGCTTGCTATGGGAGGCGTGGAGGAGAGACCAAAAGTCATGCTTCGAGATACCATGAGCGATACTTGGGTAGCGACAGACGCGCTAGAGAGAAGTCTGCCCGGAAACAAGGAGTGCGGCTCGCCTCGCGCCGATAAGTTTGTCGGCGTATTCTACTTTCTTTGGCAACACAAACAGCACGACACGGGGCTTTTCGACAACACAAAGTTAATCGCCGCCGACCCCGCAAACCCTAAGTATGGTCCCAGACACGCCTTCCACTGGTGGGGCGAGCCGTTCATGGGCTACTACTATATGGACGACGCTTTTGTGATTCGGAAACACGCTCAGATGTTGACGGATGCGGGAGTGGATGTCATCTTCTTCGATGTCACAAACGCTCTTACCTACGACGAAAACCTTCTCGCCGTGTGCAAGGTCTTTACTGAAATCCGAAAGACGGGGCGAACCACTCCACAGATAGCCTTCCTCGCGAACAGTAACCACATCCCAACGGTTCAGCATCTGTACGACACCTTCTACGCGAAGGGACTCTACTCCGACCTCTGGTTCAGATGGAAGGGCAAGCCAATTCTACTCTCCCCCCCGGAAGGTCTATCGCCGGAGGTGAACGCCTTCTTCACGTTGCGTCACTCATGGGCATG
The DNA here is from genome assembly GCA_026392135.1 of Armatimonadota bacterium. Taxonomy (GTDB): domain Bacteria; phylum Armatimonadota; class Chthonomonadetes; order Chthonomonadales; family Chthonomonadaceae; genus CAIJLM01. Next base: position 1,451 of record JAPLCR010000631.1, on the reverse strand, counting down.
GACAGACCCGAACGGCTGGTTTAAGGATGGAAAAGACAAGTGGCCCTGGATAGACAATCATCCCCAAAATCCGGGTTGGCACACAGACCGCCAGAAGCCGGAACAGATAAGCGTCAGCGTGGCGCAACACCCCATCTCCTACATAGGGCGCAGTTTCCATGATGGTAAGGAGCCTGCACAACCGACTCCCGACGTAGGAATCTGTTTTGAAGAGCAGTGGAAACGAGCGCTCGCCGTCGACCCTGAGTTGGTTTTTGTCACGGGGTGGAACGAGTGGATAGCCATGCGGTTTGTCAATGAGGGGACAGAACACGTCGATTCGTTTCTGGGTAAACCTATCAAAGAGGGCGGCTCCTACTTCGTCGACCAGTTCGACCAGGAGTTTAGCCGTGATATTGAGCCGATGCGGGGTGGGCATGGCGACAACTACTACTACCAGTTCATCGCGAATATCCGACGCTACAAAGGAGCGCGCCCCCTCCCAAAAGCCTCCGCGCCTAAGTCTATTAAAATCGCGCAGAGTTTCCGCCAGTGGAGCGACGTGAAGCCTCTCTACCTTGACGATATTGGGGATACTGTTCACCGTAACGCGCCGATGTGGGGCGGAACGGGAACGTATGTCAATACTACCGGGCGCAACGATTTTGACGCGATGAAAGTCAGCCGCGACGACCACAACCTCTACTTCTATGTGAAGACGGTAGAGCCGATAACAGTCCCCGCTGGCGAGAACTGGATGAACCTCTACCTCAACACCGATGGCAACCATAAAACGGGCTGGGAGGGGTACGACTTTGCGGTGCGTCGGGCGAAAATAGAGGGGCGGGACGTTCTGGCACTGTGTAGGAACGCGGGGGGCTGGAGGTGGGAGGTCGTGCAGGAGGTGAAGTACGTCGTTGCGGGTAAGGAGATGCAGTTTGCGCTCCCCCGCCAAACTCTAGGGCTAGAGCCTTCACGCGGACATCTACGCTTTGAGTTCAAATGGGCGGACAACGTACCCGATACAGGGAACATACTCGACTTCATAGATAAGGGCGATGTGGCTCCGAACGGGCGATTCAACTACCGTTTTGAGGAGTGAGGCGACTCGGTTTGAGGCAAGCCTCTTTTCGCCCCTTTGCAATCTTTTACCCCTCCCAATACGACCCCTCTCCAACCTCTCCCCGAAACGGAGAGAGGCGAATGCCGAGGGCGATAGGCTTCTGCGCTTCGCACCCGCCCACCCCATCCCAACCCTTGCCCCTTCACAAGGGGAAGGGCGAATGCCGATAGCGGAAGCCTCTACTGTTTCGCACAAGTTGGCGAAAAACGGGAGTATTGCAAGTCTCCCCTTTGTGAAGGCTCACTGGGGTATGTATAGGCGGTTTTGAGATAGGGAAGCTTTCGGACGGAGGTTGAAAACCCCCGTCTAAGAAGTGCAACCGTCTTTCAGACGGAGGAACCGTTTCGGC
>JAPLCR010000249.1 GCA_026392135.1 Armatimonadota bacterium | reverse complement strand
TAGGGAGATACCGTAGATTTAGCAAGGACTACGAGTTTCTCCCCCAAAACAGTGAAGCGATGATATACCTTGCTATGACACATATCATGCTCAGAAGGCTCAAAAAATGAGTTTTTCAACACCCTCTTAGGGTAATCTATCTATAACGGATACATACCCAATAATTCACGAGGGAGGTTTCGTCATGCTGTTTCCAAAGAGTCGCCTCCGTTTCACAAAGACCTATCAGGGCAAAGTTGACTCGGAAGGCTGGTTGGTATTAGAGCTGAGTGCCCAAGACCTGGAAGGGGTGAACAAGGTCTATATCCCTTTCTCTGACATTGCCTCCATTCAAAAACAGGGCGACACTGCCTTGAATAGGCTTAATCAGGCACGCACGTTGTTAGGAGCGGGCGGGGACACCCTCGAAGAGGAGGAAGGCGGTTGATACGAGTTCTTTTTGTTTGCTTAGGTAATATCTGCCGTTCTACGATGGCAGAGGCGGTGTTCCAACAGCTAGTGCAGGAGGCGGGGCTTACCCATTCTATCAAGACCGACTCGGCAGGGACGGGAGCATGGCACATCGGTAAGCCCCCCCACGAGCGCACTGCACGGCTACTCCTCTCTAAAGGCATTACCGGCTATATGCACCACGCTCGCCAAGTTCAGCGTGACGACTTCCAAATATTCGATTACATCCTCACAATGGACGACGAAAACCTTGCCGATGTAAACTCTTTAGGCGTAATTGGCAAAGCAGTAGTTGCCCCTCTCTTGGAGTTCGCTCCTCAGTTAGAGGCATATGAGGTTCCAGATCCTTACTATAACGACCGCTATGAGGAGGTGTACGACCTCGTTTCGGTTGCTTGCGCGGGGCTACTGACGGCTATTTGTGAGGAGCACGCTCTGCTCTTACGGTAAGAATTAACAGCTCAGAAAGGGTCTATTTTGGGGCACACAATGGGCGTTTCGCTAACACTATTCTGCATTTTTCTCCTTACAAGTGCGTGCTACGCGATAACGGATACTCAGGAATCCCCCGTGCCAAAAGGGCTATTTGAAGGTAATCAGGATGTGGGCACTGTCCTCCATAATGGTGACGTGTTTTACAACCCCGCTAGTAAGGACGTTCAACTTCGCATCATGAATCTGGAGACGAAGCAGATACGGGTTCTAGCGAAGATATTCGGCGGGCAGGGCACTATCAATGTACCAAGCTGATCTCCAGATAGCAAAAAAAATCGCGTTTGTTACCTATCAGTTACTCCCATGAGGGCGAGATACGCCCCCTAGTACTGCTTCACCCAAGTATTTTCCCCTACCTTGTGAAAATACGGGGATTGTGTGGAACAACCTCCTTGAGCAAAAACCGCGTCATATATTATGTACGCAAGAGAGGAAAGACGAAAATGTTCGAAGCCGACATCTACCCTGCTTCGGAACACGTCACACTGACCCGACGAGAGGTTGAGATATTAACCTTAGTGGTTGAGGGTCATCCTAGTAAAGAGGTGGCTGACATTCTCTATATTAGTAAGCGAACCGTAGATTTCCACCTGGATAATGTCTACGGAAAGCTTCAGGTAAAGAACAAAATGCAGGCATTTCAGAAAGCGACCAAACTAGGTCTACTATCCCAAGCTGCCTAAGCCTAAGAGGGTGACAAAGTCCGAGGGACAAACAGGAACGAGAAGCGTTAAAAGACTCTCAGAAGGTACGTACTCCCTTCCGTAAGGAGTCATCCCACCGATGTGCCTTTAGAAAAGCGGCGGCGGCTCGGAGTGCCGTTAAAGAGTCGCGGCGTAACAGATACTCCACTCCGAAACCGCCCACATAGCCGCAAGGATCGTTTAGTGCAAGAGCGGCGGTCTGTATCGCCTCTTCGGAATCGTAGCCAAGTCGAAGCAGTGCCGTCATCGCATTGACGCGTACCTGATTCTCCCCCGTCCACGTCCTATACATCCAGCTCTGCCAGTCGGGGTTTGATTCAGTGAAGAGGCGGCGTAGTTCGGGAAGTACCTCCTCCTCCTCTCCGCCAATCTGCCCCAGCGCGTCCAGTGCAGTCCGTACCACAGGATGCGCGGGGCTTCGCAACTTCGCGCAGACATCCCAAAACGCGCTTCTCGCGGGCTTACCGATCTCGCCTAATGCGAACAGGGCATTTATCTGCACCCACTCGTTCTCGTGGGATAGTAACCCTATAAGGGCGGGAACTGCGCTTGCTCCTATTGCACTCAGTGCGTAGGATTCGTTTTCCATTGCATTCGCGCTCTCCGTCCATCGGTTTTCAGAACACGCCTTCAGTCGTTCAATGAGAGGCAATATCGCAGGCTCTCCGATGGCTGCAAGCGCGTAGAGTGCGTTTTGACGCAGGTACTCCTCTCCGCTCAAAGCGTTTAGAAGAGTCGGAATAGCCGCCTCCGCCGAGTTGCCCAGCGTTGCGAGTGCATTTATTGCCGACACACGCGCCTCTAATGAGGTGGACTCTTCTAGCGTCTGCACAAGGCTCTCCACGCTATGAATAGCACGAGGAGTAGGATTTCGATTTACTTGCACACCCCGCATCCAGTTCCAAATTTGAGACCAGACCACAGGCGACTCTACAGGGGATTGATGCCCCTTAGGAGTATGCCATTCAGGAGCTTGGTTATTCCATGAGGGTGCTTGCGGGTTGGAGGCACGCATAAAGACAAATTTCGCCATGTAGCGTGAGTAGTCTGCAAGGTTGAGCGAACCACCATGTACGGTATCGAAATGCACCAACACACACGTACCTGCCCTGCCGCTTCCTTTCAGAGTTCGCGACTTGTCAGTATCGGAAATAGAGCGATGCAGGTGCGTGGCGGGTATTAACTGCGTGGGACCTACATGGTCAAAAGTGTCCTGCGGGTAGTAGAGTATCATCGCATAACGAGGATAGTGGTGGCGCGGACGTGAGAGGGGGCTATGGTCGTCCTGATGCCAACCAATGAAGGTTTGAGACCCATTACCTATGAGTTCGCCCTCTTCTGTACGCTTACCGGGTTCGTTGTTATGAACAAAGCGGTGCGGGTGCAGTATGTAGTCGCTTCCTAGTACGCTCATCAGCGCACCCTGAATACGTGGACTATCTAGAACCTGCTGAAATTCGGGAACCGCAGGCAGGATATTATTTCCCGGATTGCCCTCTTTCCCAAACACCCACTGTAGTCTTTCGTAGATACGCGCATGGAGTGTTTCGGGGAGTCCGCAGTCTAAAATGAGGTAACCATCGGTAATAAAGCGGCTGACCTCTTCATCTGACAACAAAATTGGCTGTGCCACATCAATTCCTTTCTGTTTTCATGGATACAGAGTGTCTTGATAGTCGAACCACCAGCGTTGCTGATTCGAATTCCCCCAGAGCGCAAGATAGGCATCCTGTAACCCGTTGGTTCGGTGTAGGTTGTCCGTTAGAGCGAGGGTGGTGTTTTGCGTGTTTGTGAAGCGCCATGTCCCTCCCCCCAGTTCAAGCAGATACCAGTTGCGCCACTTATCTGAACCGTCCTCCCACTGTATCAAAGGCGGATTGGTCTTATTGTAGTCCGCAGCAAAGTAGAGTCCGTTCGCCCGATTGCAGAGTTTATAGCGTCCATCCCCCATCCCCTCTACTCGAAACTGCTCGTTGTATCCTGTGTTTGCAGCGTAGAGAATATAGGGCGTTCCCCATACTGTACTATAGGCAGGTACGTTCACTGCCTGTTGGCTACCCACATTACGAATCCGATACCAGCCGCTCAGCTTTATTCCCGTGTACGTAGCACTAACGAGGAAGGTGTTTACCGACTGAGGTAGCATTTTGAAGGTGAACTGCTTATTAGCGGCTACCGCGGAGCCATACACCCAGTTCCGTGCGTTCTGATCACTGGAAACACTGGTAACACTACTCCCTACTGTTGTCCAGAAAGAGAGATTGTGGGTCACGCTCTGTGCCTGATTGCTTGGGTTCATCGTCACGATAACAAGGCGGTTCAGGTTGGTATCGTAAGCAGAGATAGAGTTTGGGTCGGTACAGGGAAGCATGACCATACCCGGACGAATAAAACGTGTGAACTGCCCAAACATATAGTATTTGCGGTTGACGACGGCGTTGGTTTTACGGTTGTTGAGGTCGACATCTACGCACCCCCACCCGTAGCCGCCATCCACTATTTGCCAATAACACCATGCGGTGGGCTTGACAACCTTGATGTCGGTGATAATACGTTTCGCCAGCGTCATGCCTGTCGCATCACCATCCCCGTATTCGGAGACCCAGAGTCGTTTGCGGTCTTGTGAGGCGCGAGCATTCACCCAGTGTTCTGAGCCGCCGCTATAGGTGTGGGTATTCAGGCGTGTTAGGTAGGCTTTGGCGGTGGCGCGAAGGCTGTCCCACCCTTTGTAAGCCTGGTCGGTACTCGTTTCGTCTCCCGCGCTTACGGTGGTTGTCAAGCCTGCGTTTTTCAGCTTGGCTCCTACCAGTTCGAGAAGGTCGCTCTGCTTCGCGCCCAGAAAACCACACCCCTCCTGCTTAAAGTTTGTGGTTGAGTTCCAGTAGCCAGAGGAGGGTTCGTTCATCGGCGCAAGGCTTTCAAAGGTGATACCCCACTGGCTTTTGAACTTGGAGACCACATCCGTAAGGTACTGAGCAAACGTAGCGTAGTAGCTGTCTTGGAGATTGTTGCCGCCGTTGGTCGCACCGCGCACTGTTCCGCTAATCGTCATCCAGTAGGGCGGTGCATTTGAGAATGCCTCAAACTTATTCGCTCCGAGTGCTTTCGCCTGTTGAAGCACGTAGCGTTGATTAGCATCCTGCGTCCAGTTATAGGAGGCATTGGCACTAGCGAGATAGCCGGGTATTCTTGCCCGATACTCGATGTTATTGATGTTTTGGTTGGGGTTTTCGCCGCCCCCGATGTTGTAGCGTGCGATATTGAGACGCAAGCCAGTATCTGAGAACGCTCCTTGAATCAGGTTTAGGCGCACGGTACGGTAGAGGGTATTGTCGTTGTAGCCCCCCACCACGTTCGCCCACCATGCAAGTGAGGTTCCCCATCCCTCCCAAACCTGTTCACGGATAGCGGGGTCTGTCTGTGCGGTGTACTGGGCACGGCTCTGTGTTCCCAGTAGAAGAGAGGTTCCAATACAGATAAGAAGCGAGATCTGCTTCAAGAGTTTCATCGGTAATCGTCTTCCTTGCGGGGGGCATCGGAGGGTTTCAAGAGTAGTTTCTGGCTCTCCTGCGTCTCTGTCGGGTTATAGGCGGGGCGCAAGAGTTCACTGGTAGGCACCGCGTAGGCGGGACGCAGTAGTGTTTCGGAGGTTTCAGAGAGTTGTAGTACCGCCTCCAGCCGCAGGGAACACGCCTTCGCCTCCTGCCGCACCTCCTTGCTTATGCCGCGATTCGCTACGTAGCGCACAATGGGTAGGAGAGAGGTCTCTCCGAATTGAGTTACGGCGTGCAGTGTCGCTCGAACGAGGTTAGGGTTTGAGGTGTTCTTCCCAGCAGAGCGGAGTATCTTCTTAAATGCGATTTTGTAGTTGGGAAGGCTTATCTCTACCTGTTCAGGACGCATAGAGTGCAGAATGTTCGCGATGTTGTCTTGCACTTCAGAAGCCTCTTTATCGGTTTGCGCTCGAAAATAGTAGAGCGCATTATCGATAAGGCAGGGATGCGGCGAGGTCTTTAAGAGTTCTGCTAGGTGGTTACGTATGCCTTTCTGGCGGCGCATCATCTGTGTCGCAGCATACAGTGAAACCAAAAGAAAAAGGAGCTTTCCACCAAGCAACGTCAGAACAAACGCCATTTCGCCCCGATTTGAATCAAGCAGATAGTCCGTTCTACCTAGCAGATGTTGCCAATCCCTTATAGTTATAGACACTGTACTCTGGGCTACTATCCACATTCCAGTAGCCAAAACAACCGTACAAAAGACGACTAAGACATAAAAGTTGCGCGTCATTCGGCAGTACTCAACTCTCTCCACGATAAGACGATGTAGTTTGGCACGTTGTTCCGGGCTGGGTATCTGAAAGGAGAGGTTGACAAGAGGGGCGGGTTGTAGGTCTTCTGGGGCAATATTAGCCTCCGTGCCCTCTACCGCCTGACTGCTATAGTGCTCACAGAGGTCAGTCCAAAGCGAGAAGCCCGTCATAAACGCGGGTATCGTGTAACAGGTTGAGAGAGCCAGCATACTCAGGGGGAACTCTTGCAGAGTGAGCCTCTCCCGTTCTGTTAGCCCGTTCCCCGTAACTACTCTATACCAAGCGAAGGCGGCAATGCAGAGGCTTGCAAGAAACGCGCCTGTAAGCAGGTGCCTTCGTAAGCGGTCACTGTTTTGCATTCTGTCGTAGAAGTCCACTAGCCTAGCCCTCCTTTATCCCTACACCACCCCTCCCCGAAGCGGCATACCGAACTTATCTCCTTTCAAAGCCTCACTACTGCTGTGTGCCTTCTGCGTCACTGCCCTGCCATACCCCGCAAGCACTCCATAGATATAGAGTTTGCACCACTGCGTCGTGGCTGTGGCATCTTTGCCCTCTTTTTTACCTTGCGATTCGCGGGCGATTTTCGCCATCGTCTCTTGCTGTTTTGGAGTAAGAATCGCGATAACTTTGTCGCTCATCACCGTCATCACCGTTGTTTCTAGGCTGAGACGCCTAGGTATAAGAACGTTCATAGCTTTCACAACCTGCTCTTCTCCTTGTCCTGCTTTCCCTTGAAGTGCCTCCTTCTTCGTGCGTTTGATGACATCGGTGAGTCCCCGAATGGTGGCTGTTATCATCTCGTTGTTCTTTTTGTTGTACTCCGCTTGCCCCTCCGTAACACAGGCAGTTATTTTGTCAATCTGCTCAGGGGTCAACTTTAGTGGGGTCAGCACTTTTAGCTCCCCTATATCATCGAAGGTACTCATAAGGTCTTGCACATCTTTGGGCAGAGTATTTTGAGTAGGAGGTGGCTGCTGCTGAGCATGGCGAACGGTGCGCAAAGAGAGGTTTATGCCTCCCATAAGCAGGAAAATCGACGTTCCAACCAGAATTAAGGGACGCTTCCCATAGAATCGAACTTGTAGAGGTTTTCGCATCGGAACAGACTCCCGTTGTAGAGTAGATATCGAACGGTAATTAGGCGTTGGAGCGGGTAATAAGGTTACTCCTGCTCTTAACTGCTATTATATCCCAAAATCGAAAGGATGTATGTTAATGTCAGAGAGCCTACCTCAATTTCTGAAACAACGTGCCGAACGCAACTTTGCCCACCTTTTACGAGAGGTCTCTGCCGTCACAAAAGAGGAGGCAACGCGCTTTGCATCTGAAGCGTGGCCCTCACACAAGTGGGGTATCGGGCAGAACGGTTCGATTGCCGGAATCGTCTATCACGTTGCCGCGTGGAAGTCGCTCTCGCTCCCCCTCTTTGAGCCGACGCGAGAACTCCGCACGGCTGAGGACTTCGACCCCGATACGGCTCCTGCCGTTGACGATTGGGAGGGAGTTGTGAACTGGCTACGCGAGGTCAGTACACAGTGGCTTAGTGCGCTTAGTCGACTCTCCGATTCCGATTTTGACAGCCTCTGCCCTTGGGAGACGGCAACCATTCCATTGGGGGAGTTTGTGGTGGAGTTTATCGAACATGATGTTCAACACACCTCCCAGATAGAGTACCTACGCCAACGCCTTCTTGCCGAGAAATAGGAGGGTGCTTCACCTGATTACGGCGAAGAGGCGAGTGTAATAGTAGGTAACTCTGCTCCCTAATGCCCTTGTATAGAGCAGTTCCACCAACCTTCTGAAGTCTTTCCCTGCTTTTGAAGAGAGTGTCTTCAGAACTTGCAGAAGGTTACTTTATAATAGAGAGGTTTTACTCTGATGCTAACGGGTCCCATGCCTTTAGAACTGTTGGACTATGTGCGCGACCTATTCGCCCCTGAAGACGATAACCTGCGCCTCATTTCGCAGTCTCTCACCGCGTCAGGAATGCCAGAGGGGTGGGAGATTTCGCGAGATGTAGGGCAGTTTTTTGTGCTGATGTGCCGGCTGATTGGCGCAAAGCGCGTCGTAGAGTTTGGAACTCTTGCGGGTCACAGCGCGTATTGGCTCTCACAAGCCTTGCCTGATGACGGCAAGGTTATCTCGATTGAACTAAACCCTGAGTGGGCGGAAGTTGCCCGCCAGAACCTCCAGAAGGTAGGAGTAGGGCATAAAGTAGAGGTGCGTGTAGGCTCCGCGACGGAGATGATGGCTCCTCTACTGGAGGAGGTTCAGGCGACGGGGCAGAAGTTTGACGCTATTTTCCTTGATGCCGCCAAAGCCCACTATCCCGAATTTCTAGCCTGGTCAGAAGATGTCCTGCGTCCGGGCGGACTACTTTTTGCGGACAACGTACTTCGCGCCGATTCGTGGAGAGGGCAGACGCTACTTGACCCCACCTCGGATGACCCGCGTATTCTTGCCATTCGCCAATTTAACAGCCAACTCGCAAATCACCCGCGCTATACAGGCACGATTATACCGATACGAGCAGGTGTCGCGGTGGGCTTATACCACGGTAAGTAGCCTCTGCAAGCAAGAACTCTCTGGAGCGGCACACCCTGCCTAGTACTCTTGCATCGTGTTAAAGGTAGCCGCTACCCAGTAGGGGGTTCGCGCATTCTGCGTCCCTTCTCTACTTCACTCTTGACTCTGACGCTAGAACTTGTTATAATGCCTATGTAACGTTTTCTGTTTTATGACAGGAGCCGACTGTCGTGGTCGGTAATGTTTGGGGAAAGTCCGGTGCGAATCCGGCACAGTTCCGCTACGGTGTCTCTTCCCTAATGGAAGATAAGTCCGAATGCCCGCCTGTCTTCATCACTCGATTCCCTTCGCGAGTTAAGGGTGTGATGGTCACGGATAGGCTTGCCAACACTGGAAAGCCCTGCTTCCGCACCAATCACCATCCTCACAAGGATGGTTTTTTTGTGCCTCCGTCTCCCTCCCTCATGCGCTCGTGAAGCCCGTCCTCTGTGTTTTCAGAAAGGATTCAAACTTGAAACACCCTCAGAGACGCATGGGCTTTACGCTCATCGAACTACTTGTCGTCATCGCAATTATAGCGATACTGGCGGCAATCCTCTTCCCCGTATTCGCACAAGCAAGAGCCAAAGCGCGTCAGGCGACCTGTGCCAGCAACCTAAAACAGATTGGTATGGGAGCCGCCATGTACGCGCAGGACTACGACGAACGCGTACTACCCGTACAGACATTGGGCGTTGGAAAACGCGTCTATTGGTGGGCTAGCTTCGACGGTTCAAACCGCAATGAGAGTGAAGGGCTACTATACCCCTATATGAAGAACGCGCAGGTTCAGACCTGCCCAGAGTTCTCAAACTCCCTCCGCTCGACGCTAGGTCTTACGGGCTACGGTTACAACTATAACTACCTCTCTCCATTAGTTGCACCTACCTACGACACTCAGCCCGTCTCCTTAGCCCGCATTGCAAATGTGAGTGAAACGGTACAGATGGCGGATTCGGCGCGTCTGAACACATGGCAGTACGCCACTCCTACCCTCGAAGGCAACGCCTACTTGGAGCCGCCTTCTAGCGACTACCCTACCACTCATGCGAGGCACTCCGGCGGCGCGAATGTGCTTTGGGTGGACGGTCATGTTAAGGTGTTTCGCGTACTCTACCGCACGGGGACATTCGGCTATG
>JAPLCR010000330.1:3577-10894 GCA_026392135.1 Armatimonadota bacterium | reverse complement strand
GAAGGTTTATCTCTCCGTTTCCGCTTTGGAGGCACATTGTCTCCAACTTTTGGCTCACCTGTTCAATCACCTGCATCCGCTCTATTATGTTTAGTCTTACAGACTGCGTCGTAGCGGAAGTCTCCTTTGCCGCGTTTGCCGTTTGGGTAGTCAGGGTAAACTTCTCATTGAGTGAAGGCTCTGCTTTCGAGGCGCGAATGTTTACGGCTACTTCCGCGTCTTCCTTTTTTTTATCAGACTGCTCGCCTGCTGTGTCTCCTGCGCTCTGGCTGTTTGCCATCACAAATACAGGAGCATCTGTGTTTACGCTGTGTGTCGACACTTTGGGTGTACCATTATCGGTTTGCGCCGGCGTATCGATGGAAAGACTGAGGCTCAAACGATCTAGCCCGCTTGTGTTAAAGATTGGGTGTGCGCTGTTTGCGCTCGCCCTGTTGGAGCGTTCCATGTTTCGCCCGTAACTGGCTCAAAAAGATTGGCAAGGGTGAAGCCCTTCGCCTCTTTTGTGGAGTCTGTCTTTCCTGCATTGTGGTTCGGAAGGTTGAGTATCGTGTCGGTTGCCGCTTGCGCGGACTGCGCCTGCTTAGAGTTGGAAGAAGAGGAGGTTGGGGTGTTTACCGCTCCCGAAGTTGGCTCTGATTTGCCACCTTGCGAGTCCACAGTTACACTTTCAATCGTCGGTTTTGTCCCCTCGTTCGTTACGTCTCTATTCAGGTTTGGAATGGGTGGGGCGACTATCCCCATCTGTCCTATATCAAGAGGAGGTTTCAGCTTAGCTGTGTCATCCTCGTCTTGATCATCCTCGTTGTACTTTTCTTCACTACTCTGCCCTGTCTTGCTTCTGCCATCGCGGTTTGCCGCTTTTAGAAGCGATTGAGAAAACGGAGCCATTTCAGAAGCGTTCGCAAATTCGTCCGTTTTAGGTTGTGGAGCAGGTGAGGAGTTCGGTGGTCGTGTCAGTGTGGGACTGACATTAGTGTTCATAGTGCCTCCTTTCAAGGGAAGAGATGTCCTCACTTTCCATTGTCGGGAGGCATGAAGTGATTCAATATGTATTTTTTGTCTCTCTTCAAAACGCCGTGAGGTTGCGCGAGGTGTTTTGAGGCGCACAGTCTTGTGAAAATCGTGCCCTCGTCTCTCGCACGCGCATAGCAGGAGGCTGTCTGTCTGAGATTCAAACGTTCGCGTGTTGTAACCCTTTGTCCGTCCCACTCGTCTAACTGGTATGAGAACAACTTTCCAAACACGGTTTATTCGATTCTGTGCATGTCTGTTCATTGCGTCCCTTTACGGCTGTTTTGCTATCTCAGCCTCGGCGCAACGAAACCCCGTTCACAGTTCCATCGAAGCCTATGTCGCCCAGGCAGATTGCGTCTATGTCGGAACCGTTTCCCAGGTCACCCCACGCGCCCACGATAAGGAGGGCGACCACACAGCGACACTCACCATTGATGCCACCAGTACCCTCAAGGGCAACCCATGCAAGCGCTTCCAGGTGTTCGTCTTTGGTGACACGACCATCGATTCCTTTCGGATATGGAGCCAAAAGCACACGCTGATGCTCTGGTTTGTTCGAAAGGAGAGCCACGACAGCTCTGCTTCGCCGAGCAAATACTGGTCTACCCTCACGCTTGACCCGGCAGAGGCGCGTACACCGCTCCCAATGGTCGGCTACTTTTCCATGGATTTCCATCTCATTCGCTCGCCTCGTCAGGTACTGGAAATAGCGCGTCGCTATGCCAGAACCTCTTCCAAAACCGCTATGCTCTACTCTCTGCGTTATATGCCCGATCTCGTTCATCGCCTGTTTCCCTACAATGCAGGCGGTGAACTCCTGGTTCCCATTGGACCGCAACTGGAGAAAGTCGCCAGACGCATGATCCTGAAGCCCGGATCCATTCTCCCTTCGGAACGGGAAGTCAAAGGCATCAGTCATGCCGCCTATCTGGCAATCAAAGCCACGGATGAAGGTAGCGTTCGCCGAATGGGCGTCGAAGCCCTGGGGCATTTCAAGTCCGATGCCAACATCGCCCTTCTGAAACGACAGCTAGACCATCCCTTCCTCGAAAGCAACTGGGATAACAATATCAACGTTTACTCTGTGCGCCTGTTGGCGTTCAAAAATCTGTTGAAGTGGGGTGTCCAGGTCACTGAGCCACAATTACATCCCCTATCAGAAGGCTCCAAGTGAACAACGCAATCCAGCAAGACTTTTCTTCTTTTAGGACTTCCACGATCTGGCACTTAAGGGAACCTCGCAGAAATAACGGAGGGTTAGTCATAAATGAATTTGACCGCGCAAGAGGAAACCTGCGCGGTCACCTCCGAGAGGTATTGGGGTAACTATTCTAAGCCATAAAAGAGATGTCTGGCTCTTGGGATTGACGTTTAGACAAAGGGGCAACACCTTATAGCCGTTTGTGACTATTTGGCATTGCCCATCGGGTAAAGTTCTTCTGACAAAGGAAGAACTTTACCCGATGGGTTTTAGCACACTTTCGGCATTTCGTTTGGAGTTATACACCTGTTTCTTGAAAAGTAGTGACGCACTCATGGACACCATGGATGCTCTCTTGACGGATAGCACCGCAAAGAGTTTCGTGGAACTCTCCCTCGCACCTTGCTTCCAGCGGAAGTGGCACAGTCTCTACAAAGCCATGAAGAACGGAGGAGTAGACCGAGACGCTCTCCAGAAACTCTTCGCAAACTATGCGCCTAAAACGGCGGAACGCTTGGTACTTGCCGTAGATGCTTCCTCCATACCGCGTCCCTGTTCCAAAACAGCGCGGGATAGAACCTATGTTCATGCCTCCAACCTACCCGAAGGAAGCAAACCCGTCGTCGCAGGGTGGCAGCTCTCCGCCCTTGTTGTCCTGCCAGAGATACCGAGTAGTTGGACATACACCCTCTCTAAACAACGCATACCAAGCGAGAAGACACAGAACGAAGTTGCTACAAAACAACTGGAGGCAGTCGTTCCTTTCTTACCAGAAGGTTCCCTGCTACTTGCCGATGGAGGCTACGGTAATGTCGCTTTTTTGAGGAGTACAGAAGGCATCCCATGTGACAAACTGTGCCGTCTCGCTAAGAACTGTGTGTTCTATGCCGCACCACCTCCGTGTACCGAGAAAGCAAAACGTGGACACCCAAAATGGCATGGAGCAAAGTTCGACTGTAAAGATGCAAGCACACAGAGTACTCCGAATGCCACCTACAGAGGTCTGGACGCGGAGGGGCAAGAGTTTGAGGTCTGTACGTTTAGCGACCTCCATTTCCAGAAGGCACGCTCCGTGTCTGTTACGGTTCTGCGGGTGACACGGCAGGGAGCCAAAGGAACGGAACGTGACCCGAAGTGAGTTGGTTCGTGTTTTGGGGGAAGCAGTTGCCTCCCCTCGAAACTATTCCAGCGGTCTACAGGCATCGTTACAGTATTGAGCATGGCTTTCGTGTAGACAAGCAAAACCTCCTGTGGAAGGAGGCGAGGCTTCGCACTCCAGAAGGTTTCCAAATCTGGACGGACTTAGTGGCTTGTGTTCGGAACCAACTGTTCCTTGCGCGTGACCTCTCTGTTTCCCGTCGGGGTTGGGAGCGGAATGTGGCAGTCCCTCCTCCCTCTCAGGTACGGAGAGTGATGTCAGGAATAATTAGCCAGTTGGGTACACCCGCCCGTCGGTCTCAACCGCGTGGTTATTCGCAAGGGCGACAAAGTCAAGCCCGCGACGAGATACAAAACCGTCTACAAAGCAAAAAAAAGACAAAAAAGACCACAGCAGTTGTCTAAACGTCAAACAACTTAGGGAGGCACTTATGTCTGTTGGTAAAATGCACGCTGACGAGGTAGACATCGACGTATCTCTCGTGAAACGACTGCTTGCGGCACAGTTCCCGCAGTGGGCAAATCTACCCCTCCAGCCCGTCCTCTCTAGCGGTACAGATAACGCGATATATCGACTTGGAGACGACATGGCGGTACGTCTGCCTCGTATCCACTGGGCGGTAGGGCAGGTGGAGAAAGAGCAGGAGTGGCTTCCAAAATTGGCTCCACACCTACCGCTAAAAACTCCTGTTCCGCTTGGGAAAGGGGTTCCATGTGAAGGCTATCCTTGGTACTGGTCTATCTATCAGTGGCTAGAAGGCGAGAACGCAACCCTTGATCGCATCGCCGAGCCATGTCAAATGGCAGTGGCTTTGGCGCAGTTCTTAGCCGCCTTACAGCGGATAGGCACGACAGGCGGGCTACTTCCAGGAGAACACAACTCCTTCCGCGGCGTTCCATTAGTAGCACGAGATACGCCCGTCCGTACCGCCATCACTGCGCTGAGCGGTTTAATTGATACCGATTTGGCGATGGCGGCTTGGGAATCAGCCCTACAGACCCCCATTTGGCACGATGCACCTGTGTGGATACACGGAGACCTACAGTCGGGAAACCTGTTGTCTGTACAGGGACAGCTTAGTGCTGTGATTGACTTCGGGTGCTTGGGGGTGGGCGATCCTGCTTGTGACTTGATAGTCGCGTGGAACCTACTCTCTGCTGAAGCCCGTGAGGTGTTTCGCACCACTCTACAGGTCGATGACGCAACTTGGGCGCGTGGACGCGGTTGGGCACTTTCCGTTGGGCTGATCGCTCTTCCCTACTACCTACACACTAGCCCCGCAATTGTCAGATATGCCCGGCACACCATTACGGAAGCCCTTGCTGATTGGGCAAGCGCGAAGTAGGACACGAATTACGACTGACTTGGGGGTAAGGAAGGCTACTCTGTATCAATCGGTCTGAGGAGTTCCTGCTCTGGTTCGTATGGGCTACTATAAGAAGGGCGCAGGAGGGTCTGGTTGTTGACGGGTTCCGAAGAGGCGCGGAGGAGGGTTTGCGTCTCCTTCAATCTCTCGACGCGCAGTTCAAGGAGGGGAAGAGCCTCTTCTACTGCGTTATAGAACTCACTGTTTTGAGGATTGAGGTTGGGGCGTTGTCTGTGGAGACGGTAGAGGTGTTTGAGGGACTGCTCGTCTCCGACATAAGCAAGGGCACGTACAATGGCAGTTTTTAGCGGCATTTCGGGACGTGGTTCGCCATGTAGCGAGGTCACTGTTCGCATGAGCAGAGCGTGCAGGTGATGAACATGGTATGCTTTGAAATGAGTTGCCTCCCTCTCGTTTACTAACGAGAGAAGGTAGATTAGCTTAGTGTGTATGTCAAGCATTGCCTGTTTATTCATGCAGTCGCTGGTCACGATATCAAGAAGTAGCGGGATGGTATCGGCGTACTCATGCGAAAGTATCTCCCTCACAAGAGCGGAGCCGCGCTTCTGCCGTCGCACTACATTCAACGCTAACTTTAACCCCGGTAAGCATCCCAAGAAGAACATCACCGGCGGGAAGTAGGAGCTGAACCACTTAGGCTCATGGAAGTGGCGGTTTTGGAGAAGTGCTGTCACCCCTACTAAAATGAAGATAGTGGATATAAGAATAGCCATCGAGTAGACAATCTTTAGCTCTTGAGACTTACTGTTTTGTATGAGCAGATTGGTCTTTTTCGAGAGGGTTTCTATAGAGAGAGGAAGCGGGCTGAGGTTCGCCTCTACTCTCTCCACACTCTCTGTTTGCAGTGTGGTCAAGTTTAGCGAGGTCTGTTCTTTGGGTTGTTTTCGGAATAGTTGCATGGCTCTATTTTCTGATGGGTGCAGAGGTGCTTGCTCTGGCTCTGCTGTACTGCGTACACTTGGGCGTGAGAGTCTTCTCTAACTTCAAGTTGTCGCGTAAATAGACTCATAATTCCTCTTCAAAGCGGGGTGCATTCTTCCGAAGATTACAAATAGGGCATGGAAGTTCATACAGAATACCCTGCTGTCACTTATTTTGGAAGGAGACTGGAAATCATGGAGGGATTTGGAACGACGGAACGTTTTGTAGAGGTTCCTTGGTGCTTACATCGGCGAGGAGACGCTCATCGGGTACTGGACATCGGCTATGCCAACGCCGACAACACCTATCTACAGAGTCTGGCGAACCTACAGGTTCCTGAGTTGTACGGGCTGGACATCGCCCCCGTAAAGCATATCACGGTCACTTTGCCGGATGGGAGCATACGCCCTCTGCTCACCCCTGTTCAGGGCGATGTACGCGAAACCTCCTTCCCTGATAACTTCTTCGATTTGATATACTGTATCTCGACGATAGAGCATATCGGGATGGACAACACGGGCTATCGCCCCGCCACACAAGATAATGCAAGTACGTGTGGTGACTTTGAGGCTATCCGCGAACTGTGCCGAATTGTAAAGCCTGGTGGTCGCCTTTTGGTGACGGTTCCCTTTGGGAAGTATCAGGATCACGGCTGGTTTCAGCAGTATGACATGAATAGGCTCATGCGGTTGGTCACATCAACAGACTTTCAGATTTCGGAGACGCACTTCTTCGCCTATAGAAACGGTTGGAAAGAGTGTTATCCTTATGACTTAAAAGACGTGGGCTACCAGTCTAATAGTGCGGTAAACGCGGCAGGCTTGGCTTGCGTGGAGCTATGTAAGGCGGCATAACCTGGTTAGAGGTGCCCCAGAAACACAAAAAGGGTGTGGATACTTACTCTAGTATCCACACCCTCTGTTTATAATTGCGGTATTTCGTTCGTTAACGGAAAGAGGTGTTAACGAGAAGCTGGCTGAGGTTCGCTTCCCCAATGGGAACAGTGGAGACTTTGCGCTTGATTCGCGCAAGCGCGTTATCTACCGATTTAGTCTTGCATCTAAGTTCAACCGCAATCTCTCGATAAGACTTGCCTATTTGGTAGCCTGCCAGCACGTTCCACTCGAAGTCGGAGAGAACCTGTTGGAGCATCTCATGGAGGACTTTGGTGTCTTCGCTTTGAATAACAAGCTCTTCAGGGTCTTGCATTTCGGTACCGGGAATAATATCGGAGAGGTTCCAGTCAGGTCCTGAATCTTCCGCAGGGCTTTCAAGCGAAAGAGAGGTATTGAGGGGCATCTGTTTTTGGCGGGTAGCTGTTTTTATGGCAGTGATGATGTGCCGTTGTATACAGACTTTGGCAAAAGCAGGAAAAGAGATGGCTTTATCGCATCGGAAATCGATGATAGCTTGCCATAGACCAATCATGCCGACCTGAAGGAGGTCTTCCTTCTCTGCGCCGACAAGAAAGTATGATTTCACCCTTGTACGTACCAGATTGCGATACTTGTAGAGCAAGTACTCGGAGGCAGACTGATCTCCTCGTTGCGCTCTGGTGACAGTCTCTTGGTCAGTCATATCGGCGTATCTGACGTGGTTGGAGGGGAGAAGGTGCTGTGGTTCGCTTATCAC
>JAPLCR010000330.1:0-3512 GCA_026392135.1 Armatimonadota bacterium | reverse complement strand
CTTATCACCCTGTTTCCTCATGTCGTGGAATTTTTGGCGCAATCGCCGGTGAAAAAACATACTTTTAGGAGCTTTTACCCCAAATTTGCCTAGTAAGGCAAAAACCTAACGACAACTCCATGTTACTTGGATTTTTTGTTAGGCTCTTATTTGATATTATACAAGAAACCCTCCGTGAATTCAACCCTCTGCAATAAATTTTGCGAAATCTCTCTTCTCTTTCTGCTACAATTAAAAAAATTGGTTCTAATCTCATTTTTCGAGGATAAAAGATGCGTTTTCGCAGGTTACCGTTACAGATTATGCTGGTCTCTAGTATCTCCACGAAAACAGCCCTCTTGTTTTTGTTACTTTCGGTGCTACCTTCGCAAACTCACCTCGGGCTGGTCATCCTTTTTGTGACTCTGGTGACCGCGCAGCTTGTGGTGTTATACAGAGTAATGCGTAGTAAGCGTAAGTCTAGCCCGTCAAATCTTTCGTCATCCAAATAATCAGGTCGTCGTCAATACGGTGAATTTCCCCCCGTGTGATGAGGTGATGCCCCTGACAAACGCCTCTGCCGTCGGGAATATAGCCGCGCTTCACATAGAGCCGTTGTGCGGCTCCGTACTCGTCGAAAATACCGACGGTTATCCCCGCTTTTGTGGCGCGAGTTGCGATAAGCCCCTCTCCTGAGTCCATAAGTTGCGTCGCTATCCCCCTCTTGCGATACGGCTCAAATACCGCCAAATGGTGTATCAGTGGGATATTATTCTCGCGAAAGACGGAGTTATGAGATACCCAACGTATTGTTAGATATCCCGCCAACTTCTCTCCATCCCATGCCAAAAAAGAATCTCCTCCGCCCGAAGCGTGGTCTGCAAAATGGGCATCTGCCTCTGCGGGGTTCCAAGGGTAGACTTCTGTGCGGAAGATCTCCACTGTAGAGGGTAGGCATTTAGGGCAGACGCGCTGTATCTTGATAGGTTGCATCGAGAGTAGGCTCCTTCTAATAGATGATATTACCCACTACGGTGCTGTTTTACAATAAGTAAGGTCTACGGTATATAGTAAGGGAGAACAACTCTTCTATGTCCCTAATTATCGCCCCCTGTTTGACGGACAGGGAGGTATTACCGTATAATGAAACATACTCTTAGAAACCGAGGACGCGCCCCGTGCGAATGGTAGATGTGAGGAAAGAGGGATACGCCGCCGCCTGTGCGATACTGCGCCGCGATACCCTACAAGACAACCCGCGTGTGGAAGCCATAGTACGTGCGATTATCGCCGACGTGAAGCAGCGCGGTGATGAGGCTCTGTTAGAGCTTTCGCGCAAGTTCGACTACGCCGACATGACGACGCTAGAGGTCTCGCAAGAGGAGATAGATTCTGCCGAAGCCGAACTGAGTGACGATCTCAAGGCGGCGATAAACCTCTCCGCGCAGAACATTCGCGCCTTCCATGAGAGGCAGCGTAAAACGAGTTGGCTAGAGGTAGAGGCGGACAAAATTGTTGGGCAGGTGGTGCGCCCGTTAGCAAGGGTCGGAGTGTACGTTCCCGGGGGGACGGCGGCGTACCCAAGCTCCGTTCTAATGACTGTGATACCCGCAAAGGTTGCAGGAGTACCGGAAGTTATTCTCTGTACCCCTGTTCGCGAAGGCGGAAAGGTTCCCGCAATGGTTCTCTACGCTGCGAGAATCGCAGGAGTAAGTAAAATCGTGACAGTGGGCGGAGCGCAAGCAGTTGCGGCATTCGCGTTTGGTACGCCTACAGTTCCACAAGTCGACAAGGTGGTGGGACCCGGTAACGTCTACGTAAACGTTGCGAAGAAGATGCTCTACGGACAGGTAGATATAGATATGCTTGCGGGGCCCAGTGAAGTCTGCGTAGTGGCGGATGGAGGTGCGAACCCAAAATTCGCGGCGATGGATCTACTCACGCAAGCCGAACACGATACCGAGTGCGCCGCCTACCTGATAACTCCTTCTGCCGAGTTCGCGCAAGCCACCCTCACCGAGATAGACAAGCAGTTACAGATACTCCCCCGCGCCGATATTTTGAAAGAGGCACTTGAGAAGAACGGCGGTGTTATTGTTACCGAGTCGCTAGAGCAGGCTTACGACCTTGCCAATATCTGCGCTCCCGAACATATTGCCCTGATGGTGCGGGAACCCTTTGCCGCTCTAGGGCATATCCGCAACGCCGGCGCGATACTTATGGGCGACTACTCCCCGCAGACGCTTGGCGACTACATCGCGGGTCCCAGCCACACTCTGCCTACAAGTGGAACGGCACGCTTCTCTTCACCGCTCCATGTAGATACCTTCCTCAAGAAGCAGAGCTTCATCTACTATACAGAGAAGGCTTTAGGCGGAGTCGCAAACGCGCTGACCACTTTTGCACGTGCTGAGGGCTTTGACGCGCACGCAGAGGCGGTTGTGGCAAGGCAGGAGGCACAAAAATGAGCGAAAAACGCACGGCAAACATCGAAAGAGTAACGAACGAAACGCAGATTTCCCTGTCATTAGAGATAGATGGCAACGGAACGAGCGACATCAGTACGGGGGTCGGCTTTTTTGACCATATGCTGACCCATATCGCAAAGCATGGTCTCTTTAATCTCACCGTAAAGGCGACGGGCGACCTGCCTATTGATGACCACCATACGGTAGAAGATGTGGGGATCGTTCTAGGCAAAGCCTTCGCGGAAGCATTGGGAGATCGGACAGGAGTTACGCGGGTGGGAAATATCGCTGTACCGATGGATGAGGCACTGGTCTACTGTGCCCTAGACATCAGTGGACGGGGCTTTCTCGCGTGTGATTTGACCTACCAAACCCCCAAACTCGGCGACTTTACAACGGAGATGGTTCCAGAGTTCTTTCGCGCGGTTGCAGTAAATGCAGGGTGGACGGTGCACCTCCGCCAACTAGCGGGTACGAACACGCACCACATTATCGAGTCGGCATTTAAGGCGTTTGGGCGTGCCGCCTCGCAAGCAGTGAGAATTGACCCAAGAGTCGAAGGAATACCCTCAACTAAAGGGACGCTCTAGCCATAATTAGGGGTACATAAGAGACTCGGAGATATATCGAGTAAAATGACGCTCAAAGGTGAACCTCGAAGAACGTACCCGGAGCGTGACCGATGCAACAGACAACAAAACAGTCTCCTTTCGCCCCATCTAGCCCGATGAGCCGCTTACGCGATGCAGGAATTGTTTCGCGTGTGATACTGGTAGCTATGCTCACCATGACTCTCTTTGAAGCGATGCACTGGGCAATGGATGTCACCAACGCGAATGCGAAGCGTATCTCTGCGAATTTCGATGATATTCGCAAAGACTCAACTTCACAACGCACGCGAGAACGTGTTCCCATGCTGACAGTGGGACCAGTCCTTGAGGCATTAGAGGAGCAACCCAAAAAACGAAAGTAGAACGGCACTCATGATTGCGATTATAGACTACGGCATGGCAAACTTGCGAAGCGTGGAGAAGGCTCTGGAACGAGTCGGTGGAGACCCCATCA
>JAPLCR010000590.1 GCA_026392135.1 Armatimonadota bacterium | reverse complement strand
CCCGCCTATCGGGAACGTTATGATGCCTACTTAAAGGAGAACTTCCCTAAAATCCCCTTGCCCTCCGACGCAGATACCTTCCGCGAACTTGCGGTGTTAGGACAGAAGTTAGTCGCGCTCCATCTTTTGGAAACCCCCGAACTCAGGCGGCACGGTATTGCGTATCCTATAGGGGGAGACCATCTTGTAAAGAAGATGCGCCTCGCCCAACGTTATCTGCCTCCAACGCCAAACGTTCATGCGGGGCGCGTCCTACTGAACGACAACGAGTATTTCGATAACGTGCCGCTTGCGGCGTGGGAGTTTGGAGTATCGGGGTATCAGCCCGCCTTTAAGTGGCTGGATGACCGTGTCGGGCGTTCTCTTACGGAAGAGGACATTAACCACTATCGGATGATGATAGCCTCTATGCGAGAGACTGCAGCACTACTGCCTTCTGTGGACGAAGCCTTCAAAAAAACACTGAAACTGGACAAACTCTGAATGCCCCTTATCGATTCCTACAATAGAAGAATAGACTATCTGCGCGTCAGCGTGACGGACAGGTGTAACTTTCGGTGCGTCTACTGTATGCCGGAGGAGGGCGCTCCTGTCGCCCCTCGCGACGAGATTCTGACGTATGAGGAGTTGGAACGCCTGATTCGGATAGCGATAGAGTTGGGTATGACCAAAATCCGCCTCACGGGGGGTGAACCGCTCATCCGCAAAGATATACTGACTCTCGTGCAGAAAATCGGCGCGATACCCGGTCTGCAAGACCTCTCCATCACTACCAATGGCTACCTGCTCTCCCGCTACGCCGCCGACTTTGCAAAAGCGGGCATGAACCGCGTTAATGTCAGCCTAGATACGCTTCACCCAGACCGCTTCATACGTATAGCCCGACGCGGGAACCTAGACGAAGTGCTTTCAGGTATCTACGCGGCGCAGGAGGCGGGGCTTACCCCTGTCAAAATAAACTGCGTGGCGATGCGCGGCTGGAACGACGACGAAGTGGTGGAGTTTGCGAAGTGGACTCTGGAGCAGCCTTTCGATGTGCGCTTCATTGAGCTTATGCCCATTAACTGGTCGAAGGGCGACGACAGCATGAACTCCTACTACGCTCTCTCCGCGCCGCAGGGTTATCAGCCGAACCAGAAAATCCAACTCTATGCCGATACCGACGCGAAGAGTTTTCACTCCGCGTTTCGCATGAAGGATACGAACCTACAGGCGGGGCAACTGGATGCGAGGGAGTTGCGCCGCGCCTTTATCTCCGCACAGGAGATACGCGAACGAATAGAGGCGGTCTTAGGGACTATGGAGCCTGCCGAAGTCGTTACGAACGGACCCGCGCAGTCCTTTCGCCTACCCGGCGCGTTGGGGACGGTGGGATTCATTAGCCAGATAACCAACGATATGTGCGTCAACTGCAACCGCCTTCGCCTCACCGCCGACGGCTACCTGCGCCCCTGCCTCATGGCGGATGGCGAGGTGGACTTGCGTTCGCTTCTACGCTCCGGCGCATCGGACGACGAGATAGCGGAGAGGTTTCGCGTTACGGTGTATCATAAACCGAAAGAGCATCGCCTTGAAGACGGGCAAGCCCCCGTCGGAAGAAATATGAGTCAGTTGGGAGGATAGACTTTGCGAAGAGTGCGTTTCGAGGCGGGGAAGGTCTCCGAACTCAAGCCCGATGTGGGCAAAACAGTGCGACTAGGCGAAGATGGGGGCGAGTGCCTACTCGTGCTCCATCAAGGAAAGGTTCATGCGGTGGGAAGCCTCTGCCCTCACCAGAATGCGCCCCTACATGGTGCTCCCGCCTACAACGGCGAAGTGACCTGTATGCGCCACTACTACTGCTTTAGCCTCAAGAGCGGCGACTGTCTGACAGCGCGGGGCTACGGCATTCCCGTCTATGAGGTGACAGTGGAGGACGACACGATTTTTGTTTCGGATTGGGAGTACGACGAGTAAGGGACTCTCTCTAGTTAAATTGTTCCAAAACCTCGAGGAAAAGAGAACCTAGAGGCAAACAGAGTCGCCTACTGCCCTAGTCACCCCTCGCCCAGAATTGGGAGAGGGGACGGGGGTGAGGGCTTCTGGTGTTCAAATGGAACACTTATTCTGACGCGATTCCCTAACTATCACAAGGAGAGATTCAGGATGCGCCGTTCTAAACGCTTTTTGTCTTTGGTTGCCGGATTTGTAGCCGTAACGGGCTTTTGGGGTTGCGGTTCAGGCGGCTCGCAAGTTGCTGGAGGTGAATCCGCCAGTAGCGGGCAAAACCTGACCTTTGGCGAGTTGAGCGTTCGAGCGGCAAACGTCAACCCGCCCGTCTATTCTAGCGGCGTGGGAACCTCCGCCACAGGGTTGACCGGGAAAATCTCTTCTGTAGATGTCCGCTCCCTCGCCTCTGATATTAAATCCACCTACATCGCTTTCACGCGAAGGTTCAACGGCGACCAGATATACGTGGCGGGGGCGGATGGCTCTAATGAAACGCCTATTGTCGTCGGCACGCACCCCTCATGGTCGCCAGACGGCTCTATGATAGCCTTTGAGAGCAAAGCAAATGGCAAACGGGGGATATCTGTTGTAAACTCAGATGGCTCGAACGAGACACGCATTACTAACAATAACGCCACCGACGAAGACCCTGTTTGGTCTCCTGATGGAACCAAAATCGCCTTTACGAGTAATCGAGATGCAGGTACGGACGGAAATCTTGAAATCTATGTAATGAGTGCCGATGGCTCCAATCAAACACGTCTCACCAACAACAGGTTTATAGACCAGCAACCTGCATGGTCTCCTGATAGCGCAAAGATAGCCTTTGTGAGTAATCGAGATGGCGACCAAGAGATATACGTGATGAATGCCGACGGCTCCAGCCAAAGGCGGCTTACCGAGAGAGCCGGCGCAGACATACAGCCTGCATGGTCTCCAGCCGCCAATATCGCCTACACGCAGCTTGGAGACACTCCCGCTGAAATTGGCATAATGACTCCCAATGGCGTTAAGTTGAGCGGGTTTAGAAAGCGGAACGTACCGCTTGCGGAGCCTTCGTGGTCTCCTGACGGTAGACAGATAGTCTGCTCAGGAAACGTGGACATCGCCCGTGTCCTCTACGTTGGGAGTTCCGATGGAACCGATGTACAGCTTCTCACCCCCTTAAACTTTGGCTTCTTTCAAGGTGACTCGGTGCAACCATGCTGGTCTTCCTTCCGTATGCGCCTCCCCGTAGTAGGAGTTTCAGGGCGCATGGGAAACGCGGCGACAGGCTTTATTTACGCCACAGGGAACCATCGTCCTGCTAGCGTCGTCTCATGGAACAACTCTGACTTTACTGCACTAAAGCTCACTGCGTTAGGCGGGCAAAACTCCACGAGCGACGCGCTGATATATAGTGTGGAAGGAGGAACCGCGCCCATAACACTTACGCGCCTCGCTTATTGGAACTTTACTACCCCTAAGGCGACACTGGTGACTTCCGCCACGACAATAAGCGGCGCTCTGATATATATTGATGCATGGACTGGATTTGTAAATAGCGTGATTCCTTTCAATGCCCCAAGCCGAAGCGTGGGCAAACCGAGCGTGAAGCGCGAAAACGGGGCGATTGTCGCACGGGGTAGTTTTGCAGGGGTGTGGAGTGCAGAAGGCAAAAACCTCGCCCCACAAGGAGCCTACGCCGTGCGATTAGATAGCAGGACAGGGAAGGTTCTCGGCATTGAGACGGGAGGGAGTAGGTGATTTCTAAAGAGAGGTTTTCTGGATGCAAGAGCGGGCTAATACTAGGGCTACTTGTTCTCATGGCAGGGGCTGGATGCGGCGGGGGAGCGGAACCCTCTTCCTCTCTCAACTCTACCGATAGTAGTGGCTCATCGTCACTTCCTGCCAATTCGGGTACGAGTGTCGACCCCATTAGCAGAGACCCCGGCGGAGTGGCTCTCAATGCGGCGACGGGGAGGCTCTACTTCGTCGCCTACGGCTACGACCTTTTCGCCGAACTAGACAGCGACACGGGTCAGGTTCTAAGAAGCAGGTCGCTACCCGGTGGTCCCATGCGCTCCATTGTGGATGCGGCTTCGGGGCGGCTCTATGTGGCTCTTATTCGGAACGACGCAGTAGCCGTTCTACCGCAAGATACCCTGTCGGCTCTCTCGCCTATTCCTGTAGGGCGACATCCTCGCGCCCTCGTGCTAAACCCGAACACGGGGCTACTCTATGTTGCGAACTATGGAGATGCAAGCGTCAGCGTGATTGATATAGCCACCAACCAGGTCAGGGCTACGGTGCAGGTGGGTGCGTACCCGCGCCATATCGCCGTAAACCCCGCAACAAACCTCGTCTATGTCTCTCACTATCTGGAAAATACGGTGAGGGTTCTGCGCGGAGACACACTGCAAGAGGTCGCAGTCATTCCGGTGGGGCGCAACCCAAACTATCTCTGGGTAAATGTATCGGCGAACGTAATTTACGTGGCGAACTCTACCGAAGGTAGCGTCAGCATAATTGACGGCGCAACGAAGAAGGTACAGGCGACGGTATCGGTAGGGGGTTTACCGAATGGAATCGCGGGAGACGAGGCGGGAAAACGGCTCTTTGTAGCGGGAGAGGGCAGTCGTAGCATCGCTGTTTTTGACATCTCCAACCCGCTGAAACCAGTGGCGCAAAGCCCTTATGAACTCCCTCATTCAGCGCATGGCGTGGCTTTTTCCCCTCTCAAGCATACTCTGTATGTCGCCGATTACCGTAGCCGCATAGTCACCCTCATCTCAACAGACACGAACACGCCCCTGAAAACAGTTCATATACCAGCTCCAAATTAGCAGGATGTTACCTGTAAAGCCGTTCAAGGCAAGAGAGGTTGGGAAGGCAGATGCTTCCCAACCTCTCTTATTCTACCCTCCCTACATTCTGCCTACAAAGGCGCATCCCGCTCCAAGTTCAGCCACTCTATCTCTTCCACCGTCAGAGAGACCTCCAACGCGGGCAGGCTGGTACTCATCTCCTCCGGCGTACGAGGACCAAACAGCGCGAAAACGGGGTATGACTGGTTCAGAACATACGCCAACGCAATCTGTGTCGCGGTAAAGCCTTTCTGCACTCCCAACTCTGTCGCACGACGATAACGCTCCCAGTTCCCTTCGCTATAGTAGACCCGCGTGACATCCGCATTCGAGCGGTCTTCAGGAGAGAATCGCCCCGTAAAGAACCCACTCGCCTGACTAGACCAAGGGAACAGCGGCATCTGAGTCGCCTGATACCATGCCCTGTCCTCTGGCGTAACCCACAGGCACCCACCCCACATTGCTTCGTTGGGAACGGCAAGGCTGAGTTGCGGGCTACTCGCTGAAAATCCCTGCAAACCATGTGCCGCCGCGTACTCATTTGCCTCCTGTATCCGTTGGGTCGTCCAGTTCGAGCCACCGAATATCTTGATGCGCCCCGCCTCTTTATGTGCGTTAAGCGCGTCCACAATGATTCCTACAGGAACATCGGGATCGTCACGATGCAACAGGTAGATGTCGATATAGTCTGTCTGCATCAGTTCGAGGCTCGTTGCAATATCCTCCGCGATCCCTGTTTGGTTTACGCGCTTCCCCGATGCATTTGGGTGCGCCCCCTTTGCGAGAAGTACCACCTTTTCGCGATTCTTACGGCTCGAAAACCACTGCCCTAGTGCCGCTTCCGTCTTACCGCCACCATAGACCCGCGCTGTATCTAGGCAGTTCCCACCAGCATCGAGATAAGCATCTAATAGAGCGTTGGTGACCTCCATGTTGTCGGTGGAGCAGACCATTGTACCCATAACGAGACGCGCTACAGGCGTGTCCAAACCCGCAATGTTTCCAAAAAGCATCGTTCCAATCCTTCCATCTATAATAAAGTATGCCGGGGCTAAGTTGTGCAAATAGGAGCGATTCCCCTGCTCAAGATTTGATATATCTTGGTAGAAGGAGGAGACGGACTGAAAGTTGCCTAATCAGTGCGACATAAAGCACAGAAATAGCGTAACTACTCAGCCCTCACCCTGCCCTGCGGATATCCCTCTCCCAATTCGGGAGAAGGACTTGTACAGGGAGGTGATCCTGCTGTTCTCCATGAGATAAGCCTGAGTAGTTACGAAATGGTGATGAATACAAGAATAACAGAGGGGTTTGTCGCCTCAAAAGCGACGATTCCCCTCTGCTTTGAGAGGATATACAGTAACTGTGGACGACAACCTCTATCCGCCGAGCGTTCAGAATGCTCCGCCAGACCTGACGATTCCTAGTAAGGCATACCGCAGACAGGTCGCCACTGTTCTGGCGAGCCTTATTGTGTTTGCTATACTCTATCTCTCCCTCACACTAGGCAGTGCCTGGGCTATCCTCTATGGGATAAGTCAGGGTGTAACCGCGCAACCGAACGAGTACGGTAAAACGGACTCTAGCGGGTACTATGGAATGGCGTTCCTAGGAGCAATACTCTTCCTATTTCTAGTTAAGGGGCTTTTCAAGTGGCGCGAAGCGAAAGACGACCTCCATATCGAAATCACGGAGGCGGAACACCCAGAACTGTTCGAATTTATACAAAAAGTAT
>JAPLCR010000279.1 GCA_026392135.1 Armatimonadota bacterium | reverse complement strand
GTAGCAATCCGGTATACGTATCGGACTGAGATGTCGTCAAGACGAGGTGTATACCTCCGGCACTCAGATAATTTGCGAGACCTTTGGTTATGCCGTGTCTCTGAACACGCATAGCCAGAGGTCTTTGGCTTTTCAGGTAGAGAACAGCGTGTTCCGCGTTGTTACCTCATAGAAAGAAGGAAGCACTCTCTTTGGTCACCCAGCAACTATGGATTGCTTTTGTACTACTGGTCTCTATTTTGTTGGCAATAGACCTCGGTCTGTTCCACCGCCGCCCTCATGCCCTCTCACTACGTGAGGCTGCCATGTGGACAGCGACTTGGATAACTCTTGCCCTCTGTTTTGGTGTAGGGGTCTACTTTCACCTTGGCAAAGATCCGGCTATTCAGTTTCTCTCCGGCTACCTCGTTGAGTACTCACTCTCCATGGATAACGTGTTCCTCTTTGCGGTCATCTTTCGCCATTTTCGCGTGCCCCCTAAGTATCAGCGGCGCGTTCTGTCGTGGGGAATCATCACAGCGGTTGCCCTACGTGGTGTAATGATAGCCCTTGGTGCTGAGTTAGTCGAGCGGTTCCACTGGGTAAACTACCTCTTCGGGGGCTTTCTACTATTCACTGCCATCCGAATGTTGCGTCAACACGAGGAAGAGACTGACCTAAACAAGAGCAAAATACTACACTGGCTACGCCGTAATATGCGCGTGTTAAACCGCTACGAGGGCAGCAACTTTTTCACAAAGCATGAAGGGAAATGGCACGTCACGCTTCTATTTCTCGTCCTCGTCTTTATTGAGATAACAGATGTGCTCTTTGCGGTAGACAGCATACCTGCCATCTTCGGCATTACAAAAGACACGTTCATCGTCTTCACCTCAAATATCCTTGCCATACTCGGGCTGAGATCGCTCTATTTTCTTCTTGCCGGAGTCATGGATCTCTTCTACTACCTACCTGTTGGCTTAGCCGTCATTTTGGGGTTTGTGGGCGGCGTGATGGTACTTGAAACAGCAAACTGGGTAAACATCTCCGCATTAGGTTCGCTAGTCTTCATTATAGCAACTATGGGAATTTCGATAGCCGCCTCGATTGCACGCAAAAAACGTCAACCCGTACAGGTAGAAGCAGGAGTCGCCCCGACAGAGCCAGAACAAGTAGAGTAAGTCTACACTTTTCAAAGCGAGTCCCTAACATACGAACGTGAACTAAGGAGCAAGTGACATGGCTACACTCTCATTCTGGGGCGGCGTCGGAACCGTCACAGGTTCCAAGTACCTCGTGGAATCAGGCGGTCACCGCGTACTGGTAGACTGCGGGCTATTCCAGGGATTGAAGGAGCTACGCGAACGTAACTGGCGACCTCTCCCCTTTCCCGTCAAAAACCTGGATGCAATCGTCCTGACTCATGCCCATATCGATCATACGGGATACCTTCCACGCGTCGTTGCCGACGGGTATCAAGGACACGTATACTGTTCACGTGGAACAGCAGAGCTGGCAAAAATCCTTCTACCCGATTCTGCAAGGCTTCAGGAGGAGGAGGCAGAGTACCGCAACCGCCACGCACTCACGCGCCACATACCAGCCCGTGCCCTCTACACGGAGAACGATGCCTATAATGCGCTTAACCACATTATCTCTGTCCACCACGAAGAGAGGTCGTTTCAGGTCGCCCCCGGAATAAAGGCATCGTTCTACCCTGCCGGGCATCTGCTCGGTTCACGCTGTGTATTGCTGGATATTGAAGGAGCTGGAGAAGATGGTAAAGGTCGGCGTATCCTCTTCTCAGGCGACTTAGGACATACAAACCCGCTCATCCTCCGCGACCCCGCTCCACCCGTTGCCTGTGACTATCTTCTTGTCGAATCCACCTACGGAGACCGCCTACACGACCCTACACCTCCGGACGAAGCTCTCGCGACAATCATCAATCGCGCTGCACGTCGAAACAGTGTTATCCTGATACCCTCCTTTGCAGTAGGGCGCACACAAGAGCTGCTCTACACGCTACGCCAACTGGAAGATGCCAAGCGTATTCCCACGCTGCCTGTCTATGTAGACTCCCCTATGGCGATAAAAGCGACGGAACTCTATCTTCAGCTAACGAACGAGTTTGACGAGAGCCTCCTCAACAGGGCAAAACGTCTCTCTCTTCGCACTCGCGACACCCATTTCACGGCATCACGCGCCGATTCGCGTCAGCTGAACAACGCTCGTGGAGCGCGAATCATCATTAGTGCCGCCGGAATGATGACCGGAGGACGGGTTTTACACCATGCCCAGCGCGTACTTCCCGACCCCGCAGCCACACTTCTGTTTGTGGGTTACCAGGCAGCAGGCACAACAGGGCGACGCATTCTGGAAGGCGAACCAGAAGTGAAGATTATGAAGCAGATGTTCCCTGTTCGATGCCACATAGAGCGTGTAGAGGGCTTCTCCTCGCACCCCGATTACAACGAGATCCTCGCGTGGCTAGAGGAGTTACCGGCTCCTCCGCGCACTCTCTATTTAACACATGGCGAACCCTCCGCAACGCAATCTTTGAACCAAAAGATACAACAAAAATTCGGTTGGAGTACCCACATACCAAGCTATGGAGAGACCATTGAGTTAAAATAGTATTGCGAAACGCGCTTTACTAAAGAGCCTTTACAAAAAGGAGGAATTTTCCTTCCAAAGCGTGAATATCCGTTTTGGCATCGCATAGACGCGAATTTTGCAGAACAACGGGAGTTGACACAATGAACAAGCGAACTTTTATAGGGGGTGGACTAGCACTCATCGGGCTGACCTCCCTTCTGTATGGCTGTGACCCAAACAAAAAGGGCGAGCAAAAAACAGAAGGCACAGACAAAACAGCCGAAACGAAGACTGAACAGACCCCAAAGCCCACCGCCCCAACAGGTGACGGTGGTAAATACCGAATTATCACAAACGGTATCTCGCCCTTCTGGGACGCGATGGGCAAAGGCGTAGACGCTGTTAAGACCGAAACGGGACTGGACGCGGACTGGCAAGCCCCCAGCAAATCGGAGCATAACCTACAGGTCGCACTAATAAAAGATGCCGCGGCGCAACAGGTAGCGGGTATTGCCGTCTCCCCGATTGAGTCGGAGGCTCTCGCCATGGTGATAGATGAGACCATGAAGAGCGGTATCCCCGTTATTACCTTCGACTCAGACGCACCCAAAAGCAAACGGCTCGCCTACCTTGGTACGAACAACTATGACGCAGGCAGAATGGCAGGAGAAGCCGCCGCAAAGCTCTTCCCCAACGGTGGCAAGCTCGTCGCCTTTGTAGGTAACATGGGAGCACAGAATGCCCGTGACCGTTATCAGGGATTCGCAGATGCAGTGAAAGACAAGAAAATAGAGTTCCTACAAACGCCCTTTGAAGACAACAAAGACAAACAACGTGCCATCTCTAACGTCAACGATGCTATCACCAAGTACGGCGACAAAATCAACGGGTTTGTAGGGCTGTACTCCTACAATGGACCCGCTATCGTAACTGCTGTAAAGCAAGCAAACCTCCGAAGTAAGGTTAAAGTTGTCTGCTTTGATGGTGAACCTGCAACCCTTCAAAACATCGGCGAGGGCAATGTGGACGTGATGATTGTACAGAAGCCCTTCGAGTTTGGGCGGCTCTCGATAAAGCTCTTGAGCGAAATCAAGAAGGCGAACGGGGACATTAAGAAGGCGATAGAAGCCCTTAAACCGGAACTCGACAAACTCGGTATGAAGGTAAAAGACGGCAACATTATCGACACGGGCGTAACCATCGTCACACCCGAAAATGCGAAGGCGTTCCTAGAAGACCTAAAGAAAAAGGGACAGACCTCAACGTAGTTTGCACAGCTCCAAGAAAGCCCCTCTTGATGAGGGGCTTTCTTTCGTTACATAACTAATCTGCCCTCACCTGCCCTAATATCGAGAGGTTAATCATGCGCTCCATGAGGGTGACCAGAGTGGTTATTCTGCTACTTACAGAAACACACCATGCCCTACCACGAAATCCACTTCAGCCTTGAGGAGGCACGCTCTACTCTCGCCGACCTCCGCCCAAAATTTCAGCGCGTTCAGGAGCTGATTACCATTCTCCGCGCACGTGAACTGGAGTCACAACGTATTCAGCAGCTCATTCGTAGTAACGGGCAAGGCTCAAAGCACCCCGAATTCGGTGAGGTGATTAAGGAGTTGCAGGATATAGTCGCCACTATTACCGAACAGGGGATTGAGATAAAAGACGTAGAGCGTGGACTTATCGATTTCCCACACTGGCGTGATGGGAAAGAGGTCTACCTCTGCTGGCTTTATGGTGAGGAGGATATCCTCTTCTGGCACCCAATTGAAGAGGGATTTGGCGGACGCGTCCCGCTGTAGCTGGTACGTTATGCCACTGTGTTGGCTTGATCTGTTAGAAACGCACCTACTCTCGTCGCCAGTTCAAACCTTATTGGTTCCCGTGAACGCCACATACATCAGCATCGCGAACAGCAGAGTAAACGCTGTTGAGAACGTTAGCCCGCCGATAACCGCGCCTACAAGCGGCTTCTGTATCTCTACGCCCCCCTTCCCCACGGTTAGCCCCAACTTGCCATCAAAATAGTCTATTCGTCAAAACTGAGGAGGTTTTTGCAAAAGCTTAGTAGAGAGAGGTAATTGCAGAAGTCCCTAAAAACACTGATATCATCATTTATAACTGCGATTTAGTATCAACAATTACGTGCAATATCGACATTTACGAAAGCCCCTGATGAGAGTGAAATGTGGTGACACACTTTGCTGTTGCGGTACGGAGACGTGTCGAAAAACGAAATGATGCCTATGGCACTGCCTTCGCACCAATACTACGCACTTTTACCGAACGAAATGCCGCAGTTGTCTGGTAGGTCGCCACGCCTAACGGGAGTGAACGAAATATCTCACCAACGCGCAGGCTGACTTTCCTGTCTGCAATATCTTGGTTCACTATCTGCTTTGTGTCTACCCACACCTCTATTTTCACAGGGGTTACACGAACCTTTACTTTATACCATCTGTTTTTCTCAAATGAAATATACTGTGTCGTGTCGTTCTCAGAAGCATCTCTAC
>JAPLCR010000193.1 GCA_026392135.1 Armatimonadota bacterium | reverse complement strand
TTTGCGATAGCCGGAGTCGAGTTAGTAGGCTCTCCTGTTTCAAACTTTCCTAGCAACTTAAACGTGCTCCCTGCGGAGATGGCGGTCAGTTCGCCCCGTGTGCCTAGCGCGTAGATTTTTCCGTTGCAGAGAACGGGCGAGCCGAAATAGTCGCCTCCCACGCGCTCCCGCCACAACTCCTTGCCCGTCGCTCCCTCATAGCATGAGACTACCCCGTTATCTCCCCAGAAGTAGACGCGCCCCTCAGAGACGATAGGAGTAGGTACATAGGAGACTCCCTTCGGAATTCGATAGGCGACCTCAGCCGTCTTCCCATTAGCACGAGAAGGGAGGCGTAACGCGACAGCAGACTTATCACTGCCCAGAGTTCCACAACTTGCCAACACCATATCGCCCACGCGAATAGGAGAGGTGACGCAGCGAAGCGGGAATAGACCTGCAACCTCCCAATTACGAGAACCTGTCTTGGGGTCTAGGCTAGTGAAGCCATGCGCGGTACTAGCGAAAATGACCTCCGTCTTTCCCTCATCAGTACGGTTCACTAAGGGGGTAGCATAAGGGGCACCCTGACTGGGTTCACGGGGGCTTTGCCAACGAATAGCCCCTGTTTTACGGTCAATACCAAAGAGGTTCCCCTTGTTTCCTGCTCCCTCTTGCTCAACGCTGACGAGAACCGTATCCTCAACCACCACCGGAGAGGAGCCTCCGCCATGTTGCAGGTTGAGTTTACCAAGCTCCCGTTCCCATATTTTATTACCCTTATGGTCAAGGGCATAGAGAACAACCGAGTCGGGAGTTTGCCACAATACATAGACCTGCTCACCGTCTACGGTAGGTGTTGAGCTAGCGAAACTGTTGTACTCATGGCGATGATAGGAGGTGAAATTCCAAGTCTGCTTCCAAATGGCGGCTCCCGTATCCGCGTTGATACAGAGAAGGTAACGTTTGCCCTCGTCGGGGTTCGCACTGGTGACAAAGAGTTTTTTGCCCCATAGTACAGGCGAGGAGTGTCCGAAACCCGGCAGGGTGATTTTCCAGCGGTAGTCCTTTTCGGTCAGGGTGTCAGGGAGGGTGAGAGGCTTGCCCATTCCGGTTCCATTGGGGCCGCGAAAACGTACCCACTCTTGCGCTTTGAGGGAAGGGGAGAGCAGAATACAGACACAAGCAGAGAGAAGGATAGAGGTATATAGCCTGAACTTCATAGGAACAACTCCTTTAAGATCTCACATTATGCAGGGTTTTTCTTGCGTTCTTGGAGGGAGAACCCCTCTCCAAAAGGTAACTACTCAGGCTAGGGTTTGAGGTGGAAAATCAGGGGATTGGGAGCGATGGCACTCTACGCCCATCCCTATCCATACTGCAAGACTTCCGCGCTAACCTAGACTCCATCCCAACCCTTGCCCCTTCACAAGGCTCACTGGGGTATGTATTGGGAGGGTTTGAGATATGGAAGGCTTACCTGTACCCGCCCTCATTCTGTCCTGCGGACACCTTTCTCCCGATTCGGGAGAAAGGCTTGACCTATAAGCAGTTCTGTATTGCGATTCAGTTTTTTGAATACAACAATCGTACATACCCCAATGAAGCCCCTGACAAGGGGCAGGGCGAATGCCGAAACTGCAAGGCTTCCGCACTCCTCAAAAGTCGGCGGAAAACGGGAGCATTGCAAGTCTCCCCTTTGTGAAGGGGGAGATTTAGAGGGGGTGGCTGGGTCAGCGCGGAAGCCTCCCGTCATCTGCCCGTCCCTGAATCCGAAACGGGATAGTGAGCCTGAGTAGTTGTCCTTCGTCTTGCCTCGTGCAAAAGGTAGGGGGATGGGGTGGTGTAAAAGAGATTTGTTTCTGCGTGATGTTTAGTGCTTCTCTTCGATGTCTTCACCGATGGAGAACTGCGTGTCTTTCCCTTGCCCTACATCTGTCAAGCTTTTTGCTATCCCCGCCGCACGCTTGAGTGCGTCTTGAACACGCTTGTCGTTGGGGGCGCGGCGCATCACATCTTCAAGGAAGATTGCGGCGGCTTGCGGCTGCTCCAAGTCGAGCTGTGCGTGTATAAGGGCGAGTGTTATCTCCATATTGTCGGGGCTTCCAGAGTACTGGCGCATAAGCGTTTTTACGCTCTCAGCCTTCTGGCTCTCTACACGAAAAGCCTCTTGTACTTTTTTTACTTCGTCTTTGCGCCCCAGAGCATCCAGTATCTTTGCCTGCACAAAGAGTGCGGCGGGATAGTGCTTCCTGTTTTGCAAAGCGCGGTTTATGTAGGTGAGCGCGGGGTCGAACTTCTTTTCGCGCAGATAGAGTCTGCTCAGTTCCAGATTGGCTTGTGGAAACAGAGGCTGTAGGTCGAGAGAGGCACGCAGGTTCTTCTCTGCGGCGTTTAGGTTCGCAGGGGTTTCGATGTGCCGAGCGTAGATATAGCCAAGCCAGTAGTAGGGTTCGGCGTAGCTTTTATCCTTCAAAAGAATACTGCTAAACACCTGCTCCGCACGGTCAAGATTTCCTGTAAGGGCAAGTACCTTCCCCAAAACCATCTGCACTTTCGGGTTGTTTTTGTAGAGTTCCGACTGTGCCGCTACTTCAAGATGGTCGAGGGCTAACTTTGCGGCAGAACGCCGCGCATTGAGGATGCCCAAAGTGAGATGGGCTTGCGGGGATTCGGGGTTTTTCTTCAGCTCCTCTTCCGCCGACTTGTAGGCAGGAACCTCTTGCCCCATCATCATCTGGGCATAAGCAAGCTGGCTGTACGCCTCTTTTGCCTTGGGGTCTAATACCGCATACTTTTGCCAATACTCTACGGCGAGCGGGTAGGCATTTATGCTCATGGCGAGGAGTGCGAGAGAGCGGAAAGGGGGGGCATACTTAGGGTCGAGGCGTGTGGCTTGCAAAAAGGCATTGCCCGCTTCATCCTGCATACTGACAGCGAGAAGACTCTCGCCGCGTTTGAAAGCCTCTTCTGCAGGAGAGGGGCGCGATTTCAGATAAAAAAGAAGGGCTGCTCCCGCTATCAGAACAACAATAAAAAAATAGCCCAGCCTTTTATTA
>JAPLCR010000293.1 GCA_026392135.1 Armatimonadota bacterium | reverse complement strand
GCAGTGCTGAGTAGTTACGCGACAGCGGGCAAGCTACTTTATTGAGAGCCGTTGATATAAACCCTACTGGAAAAAGGCGGTCTCAGTCAATGATGCCCGCCATACCTTTAGCCCCTATCAAATCGATATAGAATCTCTCAGGAGTACCAAAGGGCTGTCTTGCGATGGCATTACGCCCCTCTGTCGGGTCATAAATCAGGTAGGCTTTTCTAACCTGTTCTGAGAGCGATGTCAGCAACGGTAGATGCGCGGGAAGGGCGCGGTGTGGAACTTTCAACCACAGAGGTGCAGGAATCATATCAACAGTGTAGTCACCCAACTCAGGCTTCGTAAAGCGCACTGCCTTGCCATTTGGCATAAGGCTTGTCTGCGTTAGGTTGCACTGCATTTTATCCGTAAAACCTCTCGCCGCAACGTTTGCAAACCCCGATATACTCCCCTCTTTCGCCCCGCTACTCACCTGTACCAGCACCTGCCCATTCTGAAACCTCCCCCCGTCCGTAATGAGGTTATACATCATGTCCAATTTGGCACTAGGCGCGTTCATATCCACAACAGGAGACTGATAGGGCGTGATTATCGTGTTATGGCAGAGGTGAAGCGTACCGTCATGATCGTTTCCTCCATCCTGTCCCCAGTGTATCACCGTATGGTTGCCCGCCTGCTCCATCGCTTTCGCAATAATGCACGCCACAATAACCGTATGGCTATTGGCGGCGGTAGTGTTCCCCTTCTCATCCACTAAATCCACCTCGCGGTTCGCCGAATCGTGAATATAGCAACGCCCCAGCCAGTTGTAGTGAGCGCGGGACTTAAAGTTATGCCCCGTAAGGGAGTGGTCAATTTCGCAATCAAGAACGATAACGCTCGTTCCGCCCATATAGAGGTTGTGGTTATAGCCGGGGTCGGCGAGGTCGCCGTTATGGTGGATATGACACCCTTCAATAACCTGATTCACGCCCGTAGCCCGCTCAACGCTTCCATTGGACATGATTCCCATATCATTATGGTGCAGATCACAAAGTTGGATAGTAGTGTCGTTCGCCTCGTTGATACGAATAGCCGCTCCATTGTGGGAATCGTTATGCGCCCCGAATATCTCCAAATTCTCAACCCTGCAACCCTTAGCGGAAGCGTTGAACTGTAGGACGGCGCGGGGAGTTCTGCCCACTCCTGTGTAGTTCAAGCCTTTACCTGAAAGTATCGGGCGCGAGGACGGCTTTAAGGCACTAGGGGAAACAGTATCCCCCTCACTACCGAGGAAAGTGATGTTCGGTTTAGAAACGGAGAGAGCCACCCCCTCGTACGCTCTGCCATTCGGCAACGGGCGAATCAAGATAGTATCGCCCGGCTTCGCGGCTTCGTAAGCGGCTTCGATGCGTGTAAAGGCTTTCCCCTCTCCTACCAACAGTATCGTCGCAGAGGTGTTACTCGCCGCCATCGTCAGCAAGCCCAAACAGATTAGTGTGTACACTCTCATTTTTATCACGGAAGCTACCGCCTTCTCAAATCAATCTATATTTTTAGAACGATTCACCGCTGAACCTGTGACCTCCTTCTCCTTCAAAAGAAGAGGGTGAGGAAGGGGAGCAAGAAACTACACACCGGCTATGAGCTTGACAGCGTTTTACGAAGTGCATTGAGGAATTTGGTGTTCTCTGACTGAGTTCCAACGGTGACGCGCAGGTAGGTGGGTGCGCCGAACACATCGCCCGTTCGCGTGATAACTCCTTCGCGCAGGAGAGCTTGAAAAACGGCAGCGCTGTTTTTGCGGGTATCAAACCAGACGAAATTACCATAAGTGGGTGTGTAGTCCAGCCCCATCTCCTCGAAGGCGCGATAGAAGTCGGCTTTACCTGCTTCGTTCATCTCCACTGTTTTGGTGACGTGCTCTTGATCGGCAAGTGCCGCCACTGCGGAGAGTTGCGCCATGAGATTGAGGTTGAAGGGTTCACGGGTCTGGTGTAGCGAGTCCGCAATATCGGAACGCATCACACCATACCCAACCCGCAGACCTGCCAACCCATAGATTTTTGAAAAGGTACGCAGTACAACGACGTTTTCGCCCTCGCGCACATAGCGCAGAGCGTCGGAGTAGTCTGGCGAGGGCGCGGCGTACTCGTAGTAAGCTTCGTCTATAATGATGAGGGCGCGTTCAGGAACCTTTGCAATGAATCGCTCCAGAGCCTCCTGAGAGACAATGGTTCCGGTGGGGTTGTTGGGGTTAGTGATAAAGACCATGCGCGTATGGCTGTTCAGTCGCTCTGCCATAGCGTCGAGGTCGTGTACCCAGTCGGAGGTAAGGGGCACAAGATGGCAGGGGGCGTTGTTCAGTATCGCCGCCGACTCGTAGCGCACAAAGGAGGGGTAGCCCTGAATCACTTCGTCACCAGGCTCTAAAAAAGTGACTCCCAACAGATGGATAATGTCGTCAGAGCCGTTGCCTAGTACAATGGTGTCGGAAGCGACATTTAGGTGAGCGGAGAGGGAGTTACGAAGTTCAAAAGAGCTAGCGTCCGGGTAGACGTGCATTTTGGAGGCGTAGTTATGAATTGCGGCGACGGCTTTCGGGGAGGGTCCCAGCGAGTTTTCGTTACTGGCGAGTTTGATGATGCCGGTAATGCCGAGTTCGCGCTCCACTTCCGCGACAGGCTTTCCAGGTCGGTAGGGCGTAAGGCGAGTGATGTTTTCTGCGACTCGGGTCGCCTCTTTGAGCGTTTCCACGCGGGTTGGGGTGTCAATTCGAGCCAATACGGTTCTCCTTACAACGGGGCGTTCTTTTATTCTGACAGGGTTTCAAGGGGAGGTGTGTGCAGGTTTTAGGGCACTCGCAGATACCTGCCTAAACTATCTTGCAGGCTTCGTCAAAATCTAAGCGCGGTGAACGAGGATAGAGTTTTGTCGCATCGCCAGTACCGAGGCAACATATAAAGTTGGACTTCCATGTAGAGCCGGTGAAAAACGCCTCATCCACCTGTTGGTTATCGAATCCCGACATAGGTCCACAGTCTAACCCCAACGCCCGCGCCGCAAGCATAAGGTACGCTCCTTGTAGGCTACTATTACGAGAGGCAGTCGCTTCGATGAGTGCCTGATTACCCGCGAAGAAAGAGCGGTAGTCTCGGTGCGGCATGAGCTTTGGCAACTGCTCGTAGAACTCCATATCTTGCGCGATGATAACGACGACGGGAGCCTGTCTCGTCTTTTCTTGGTTGCCCAGAGCCATACAGGGCAGAAGTTTCTCTTTGGCTTCAGGCGACTTCACAAAAACGAACCGCGCCGGGCATGAGTTGGCACTTGTAGATCCCCATTTCAAAAGTTCGTATAGTTCATTTAGTGTGTCGTCGCTTACGGGTTCGGGGAGCCAGCCGTTATGACTGCGTGCGGCGCGAAATAGAAGGTCAAGTCCCTCTTCAGGTAGTCTAATGCTCATCCTTTTTGTACTCTTTCTTACGTTATTATCGCCTGCTCTTCACATATTACGACGAAAATAGAATTGCCACTCACCCCAAAAACACCTCTTTACACACCCAACTCTTGTGCAATCGTCTCAGCCCAGTCGATAAGTTCCACAGAATTGATAGGAGAGGGTGACTGTTAGCTCCAACCCTCTAATTCGCCGTGCCTCCATCCGATTTGGTGGGGCTGTCTTTTTTAGGCTCTTCCTTCGGCTTACTCTCCTCTGGTTTCGGGGGCGTGTCTTTGCCGCCCTCTTTAGGAGTATCGTCAGGCTTCTTCTCTGTCGAGTTTTCAGGTTGTGTCGGCTCATCCGCTCTTGGGTCGATGTTATCGCCACTATCTACGGGCGTATCGGAGGGGCTTTGCACCTGCTTTGTATCCTTATCGTCTCGCTCTCTCTCTTCTTTCGGGCTCCTAGGCATTCGCTCCAACTCTCTCTTGCTCGGTGCCTCTATGCTAACCTGAACGCCGGGGAAGAGTTCGCGAATTATCTTTTCGCTGTCGGACACTTTGATGTAGACGTAGCTGGGTCCCTCCAAACAGGGCAGTGTTTCAAGATGCACCTTCGCACGGGGGAGGCTACGCGCAAAGTTGGCGAGTGCCATCATCTGTTCTACCGACATATCGGTTTTGATGCTGTCGGTAAGCGTATTAAGTGCATTTAGTGTATTATTAAAATTCAGAGGATTCGTCACACGTCCCCGCAGTGCTTCCAAAAACTCGTGCTGTCGTTTGGCGCGTTCAAAGTCGCTGTCACTATGACGCATACGCACATAGCCCATCGCCTTATAGCCATCAAGGTGTTGGAGACCGGGATAGAGGTCTATATGAAGCCCCCCCCAGTTGTCGTCGTATTTGAGACGCTTATGCACCTCCACGTCCACGCCTCCTACTGCGTCCACCATCTTCTGAAACGCCTCAAAGTCAATAGTGGTATAGTAGTCCACGTCGATACCAAAAACGCTCTTGATAGTCGATTTGACGAGTTCGGGACCTCCGTACTGATGTGCCGAGTTGATTTTTCGAGTGCCGTGTTTTTCTATACGAACGGCAGTATCGCGAGGAATACTCAGGATATTGATGGTCTTATTATCTAAATCCAGACGCGCA
Organism: Armatimonadota bacterium; assembly: GCA_026392135.1. Taxonomy (GTDB): domain Bacteria; phylum Armatimonadota; class Chthonomonadetes; order Chthonomonadales; family Chthonomonadaceae; genus CAIJLM01. The sequence continues at coordinate 7,977 of JAPLCR010000293.1, read as the reverse complement.
ATCATGATAGCGTCGCTCCGCCCTCGTGAGCCTTTGAGCGGGTGATTCACAAGGACTTCGCTATAGTCGTGGTCGCAACCTAAAAGCAAGACGGTAAGGATATGCTTTTCGGGGAACTGGACTCCTGTCTGAAACTCGTGCAGAAGGTCGGCACGAGGCACTCCTTTCATTAGTCCGTCGACAGCTTTTTTGAAGAACTTATTACCCCAGTATAGTTTCCCAAAAACAGTGCCCCCAAAGAGCGCAACTATCATTGTTCCGACGAGTAGCGTGCGTTTTACTGCCAGCCGTATCTTCTGGGCGCGTACACTCTGCTGTCGGAGCGGTAAGCTCTGCGCCTGCGAGTTTCCAAGCCCTTCGTTTCTGTTTGGATGATTGGTATTGTGTATATCCAAGTCTAAAGTATCTCCTTACACATAGCCTCGTTGTTGCCAAAAACAGTACTAACAATATAGAGTATAGAAAACTATTTGTCAAGGAGTGTGGTAATAATGTCGAAGCTTGAGCCTACCAACCGCGACTTTAGCGAGTATGCTATCAGGTCTACGCCAAATATTCTCAAGAATGAGGCGTTGTGCCTCTCTATGTGTCACACTAATTTGAGGCAGAACTGCGTACAGAAAACGGTGTGACTTTCCTCAAAACGAGAAAGCACATCACTTAAATAGGAGCTGACTAGAGAGACTGAAGTGGTAGAAAACAGATGAATGAGACTCACAAAGAGTGGCTTGAGGCAACGCTAAAACGCTTTGGGTTTCAAAAGACGGACGCGCCGGAGGTCTTTCGAGAGAGACCCTGGGCAAGCGTCTATCGAATACCTGTAGAGGGAGAAGACCTCTACTTTAAGGTGCAGACCTCGCCTATCGCAAACGAATCGCGCCTCCTTCCCTACTTCATGCGGGAGTTTCCGCAGTGGCTTCCTGAACTTCTAGCTACGGACGGCGAAAACGGCTTTATGCTCATGCGCTCAGCGGGAGTCTCTCTGCGCTCCCTATTTCGCGAGGATAGAGACCTGAAACACTGGGAGGCGTTACTGCCGAACTATGCGGCTTTCCAACAGCGATTCCAGTACCAGACGGCGGAACTGCGCGTATTGGGCGCTATGGACAGGCGTTCACACCTCCTTACCGAGCGGTTCGCGGAGTTGCTTGAGGATGAGAGAGCGATGTTTATCGGGCATCCCGACGGACTGACAGAAGAGGAGTACCGGCGTGTGCAGGATTTACTGCCTACTCTTGCGAATCAGTGTGATGAGTTGGCGGGATACGGGATACCCGACACCCTCAATCACGACGATTTCCACGATGGTAACATCTTCGTTCAGGACGGCGCGTACCGCTTTATAGACTGGGGCGACTGCTGTGTTTCGCACCCCTTCTTCACAATAGATATTACTCTGCGGATGATAGCGCACACTTTAGAGCGCGAGGAGACCGCGCCGGAGATTTGCGCTTTGCGAGACCTCTATCTGAATCAGTGGACAGACTACGCGCCTCTGGAGACTCTGCAAGAGACTTTCGCGTTGTCGCAGAAAGTGGTAGGTATGAATCGCGCCCTCACATGGCGGCTCGCTGTTCAAGGAACAGATACCCCCTACGAAACGGAAGAGGCACTCGCCGTGCCGCGTTGCGTGAAGCGCGTATTGTTAACAGCGGAAGGCTAATGCGAGACCAAATTTGAAACTCATCCGTAAAGTGTTTCGTCCAACTACATAGGCACTACTGTCCTCCCGTTCGCTCCCATTCAAGGATAACGAAAATGGATGAGCCTTCCAAACCTACTCTTATAAAAGAGGCGGTTTTCCTTACCAAATCGACCCTTCTCAAAGTGCAACGCAGTATTCAAGACACGCGTTTCCCCACGCCTTCTCACTCTCAAACAGAGGGAAGCGACTACCTGTTCTCTATCGCCGAATCTATCACGCCTCTCTGGGTAGACGAAACGCTTTCGGAGCGCAGTCTCCAACTTGGGAAAGTCCACAACCTGCGTATTGCGACGCGGCATCTACAGCATATCGAGGTACGTGCCGGCTCGGTGTTCAGTTTCTGGAATCAGATAGGGCGAGCGACACGTAGACGCGGCTATGTGGACGGACGGCAGATTTCCGAGGGTTGCCTCGTCCCTGCTATCGGAGGTGGCTTATGCCAACTCTCCAATGCTCTCTACGATGTTGCGCTTAAAATGGGAGCGGATATCGTCGAACGCCACCCTCATACACGTGTAGTGCCGGGCTCTGTGGCAGAGCAAGGGAGAGATGCCACCGTCTACTGGAACTACCTTGACCTGCGCTTCCGTCCGCAAAAAGACATCGTGCTTCATGCGGAGTTGACCGCAGACAGCCTGATTGTGCGCGTTTCCAGCAGAGAAGCCCCACCGCAAAAAGTGAATGCTACCGCGCTCATTCAACTCACATCCCCGCCTCGCAAAACGATTGATGTGGCAGCGCATAGTTGTCAGAGTTGTGGGCGTACCTCTTGCTTCCGTCATAAGACGACACTTCCCTCAACCCTCTATAACGAGAACGAAGTCCGCCGAACTGCCTTTCTACTTGAGGAGAGTTGGGCAGAGTTTGAGGAGTATGTGCAGAGCCTCTATCAAAAGCACGACATAGTCTGCCTACCTTTGGACGGACGACGCTGGAAGCGTCCGCACTATGTGTGGAGTCTGCCAGAATATACGGAAATACACACAGCGACGTTGGAGACACTACGACGAGCATATCAGGTACGGGCACTGGCGGAGCAGGGCGCGGAACGGCAGACCGCCCTCCTTACAGGCTCCAAAGCCCTCGCGAAAGCCTATGCTCGTTCGCTTACGCCTGATATTACTCATCTCTGCATAGCGTTGCCTCTTCTGCCCTTCTTATGGCATGAGGGACACCTTGGCGGACGGACATTCGACGTTTTAATGACGCGCAGAAGTCTTACTGAACTTCACACTGACCTTGATGCGGCACTGAAGCGATTCCCTGAACGTACTACGCTGGGCGATTTCCGCTCTCCCTTCTGGCTACAGAGTGCAGAGGCACTCGCTTTGAGCGCGGCAAGGCAGTGGGTAACGCCCCACCGTTTTCTAGTGAACCGTTCACCACATCGAACGCTACCGCTCGAATGGAGACTCCCTAATGCTACGCCTTCCCCTTCAACAGGGAAGACGATACTGTTTCCGGGTCCAACAGTTGCACGTAAAGGTGCATTTGAGGTACGAGAAGCGGTAAAGCGAGGCGGTTGGAAGTTGCGAACTTTGGGGCGTGATTTGGAGGGAGAGGACTTCTGGGAGGGGATTTTGGTAACACGTGCCTCCTGTGCAGACAGTTTTTGGCAAGACATTGGGTGCGTGGTTCAGCCGGCTCTCATTGAAGACAAGCCGCGTATCTTACTAGAAGCGATGGCACGCGGAATCCCCGTAATAGCAACACATGAGTGCGGTCTACCTTCCAGTAATGGGTGGTATCCTGTCGAATTTGGCGACTCTGAGATGCTATACGAAGCCTTGCGTGAAGTTTTAAGCCTTGATTGAGGTAGGCTTACAGGGATGGTTCTCACAACGCGCACATTAGGAGCAGTATGAAACCCAACGACGGAGACGGCGCAAAAGAGCTTAACAGGCTCGAAGTTCTGCGTGGGCTACGCATCGCCACTTATGAGGCTAGCTTCGCCACTGTTTGGGCGACGCTTACTACGGGTATATTCCTTGTAGGCTTCGCCCTCTGGCTTGGCGCAAACAACCTCGTTATAGGGCTTGTAACGGCTATACCTACTTTTGCGGGGCTTATTCAGATAGTCTCCTCGTATTTCGGGGAGCGTATGAAGAGCCGAAAGTCCATCACGGCATGGTTCTCGCTTTTGGGGCGTGGGCTATGGCTTCCCATACTGCTCTTGCCTATCTTCCTGCCTCGCCACTTAGCACTCTACCCCTTCCTCATCCTACTCACTCTCTCCTATATTGCTTTGAATATCCCTCTGCCTGCCTATATGTCGTGGATGTCTGACCTTGTCCCGCCCGACCATCGCGGACGCTACTTCGGGCGTAGAAACATGATAGCGGGGATAGTCGGTATGGCACTCGCACTTCCCGCCGCGAAGTTTCTCGACTTTACCACTAGACAGCACGACTATGGGCGCGTCGGTTATGGGATCCTCTTTGGAGTAGCGATACTAGGAGGTATCGCCTCATTCGTCTGCCTGCTAAGACAACCGGAGCCGCCACGCCACCCTGCCCCACCGCGCGAAGATGCCCCACAGGGATTAGCGGGGGTTATTGCCTACTACAAAACGCCCTTCACCGACAAAAACTTCATGCGCCTGATGCTGTTCAATGTGATATTCGGGCTAGGGCAAAACTTCGCCGCGCCATTCTACATGGTCTACGCAGTGAAGAACCTGAATGTCAACTACACCCAGCTACAGGTATTCGCGACAATGACGAGTATCGCTAGCCTTGCCTCGATGCCTTTATGGGGGTATCTCTCAGATAGATTCGGCAACAAGCCTCTACTGGTGATTGGCGCGTTTGGAACAGCGACCCTCCCCTGGTACTGGATAATGGTAAACCAGAGCAGACCGAGCATGATGCTCCTTCTACTCTGTTCGGTTCACCTCATGGGAGGCTTATCATGGGCAGGGGTACAACTCACGCAGTTCAACCTACTTATCTCGCTTAGCCCAAGCCAAAAAACTCCTATCTACGTCGCTACTATGTCGGCAGTTACGGGCTTGACGGGTGGGCTTGCACCAATGGTCGGCAGCGTACTCATGAAGAGTATGGAGGGGTGGAGTGCCCACTTTCTAGGCAACATCTGGCTTAACTTTCACCTTACTTTTTTAGTCAGTTCAACCCTGCGATTCAGTGCTCTTTTCCTCCTCCGCGGAGTTCACGATTCCCGTTCTGCTACAACTCGTGAGGTGATACAGCAGTTGACCCGCGCAAACCCGCGTATTGTACAGTCGATTCGCCGCCTACAACGCTCAGGAGACATAGAGGAGAAACTAAAGGCGACAGAGGCATTAGGGGTAGCTCGTACCACGATGGCAGTAAGCGAACTAGAGACGGCTCTGCGTGACCCAAACCCAGAGATACGCATTGAAGCGGCACACGCGCTTGGTGAAATTGGCGATGTGAGTGCGGTGGAGGCACTACTTCATGCGATTCGAGATCCAGGTTCCGGTGTAGTGGAGGAGGCAGCGCACGCATTGGGGCGCATTGGGGATAGACAGGCGTGTGCAACTCTGTTAAACCTGCTAATGGACACAGATAGCCCACTCCACCGCCGTGAGCGTAGTGCCGTCATTAAGGCGTTAGGTGACTTGGGAGGCGGAGAGGTCTCACGCGCTCTCCTCTCTCTACTTCAAACATCCACCGACACGGAGGAGAAGGAGTGCCTAGTACGCGCCTTGGGAGAGATTGGCGACCCACTCACGCTTTCGCATCTCGTGCGCGAACTACAAACAGACCCGCCACGCCCGCTCCTACTGGCTCTTTTGAGGGCTCTGGGTGAACTAGACGGGAGTTCAGTACGCCCGCTCTTGAGAGAAAGGCTAGCCACCTTTGGGAACGACCCCATACTGCTACCCGCAATCGCGGATGTGTTGGCGCGTATTGGAGATGAGGAGAGCCTCCTACCGCTCTTGCACCACCTACAAAGCCTTGAATCGGTGGTTGCCCGTAAGCAAGTTGCTGTTGCAATGGGCAAACTCTTAGGAGAGGGAGAGGCGGTCTATAGCCTACTGTCGCAAGAGGGGTTCGGGCGGGAGGAAGCTTTCTCAAAAACCCTGCAAGAGTTGTTAAGACAGTTCCGTACCGCTCTGCCGGATAGGGATACCAACATCCTATTAGAAAGGTATGTAGGAGGCGAATTCGTAGGGTTTATGCAGGCACTTCACACACTTCTGTTGGAAATGCCCGATTCGTCTGCGGTCAGCCTGTTGGGACGCTTTGTAGATTCCGCTGTTCGCCTACCAGAGGCGCACGTGGAAGAGGTGATATTGACGGTGCTGGCACTGTGTAGATTGATGGCTACTTAGCCCTTCCAAAAGTGGGGTACACGCTAACCTTTAGAGCTTTGCCCCCCCCCACCTGCCCTGTTCAGAGAAAGAGAGTGGGACAGTTTAGCAAGAGTTCAGGGTTATGGGAATCTTGACATAACCTCACCCAACCTCTCCTTCGCAAAGGAGAGGAGCCTTAGCGGTATGAGATTAGAATCTTGTGCGAATAGTTCCAAGCTTGGGACTTGTGTGCATTTTTTCGCGTGTTTCGCGCTTCATTCCGAAAAGAGTGAGCTCTTACGGACAGTTTAGCACGAGTGAGTACCTTACAAAAAAGAGGCAGGGCAGTAAGTATGCCCTGCCTCTTTTTTTATGTTGCTCATCTTGAGTTATCGAACGCTTAGGACAGCTCCTGTCTTTTCATTAACTCGTATCTCTGTCGCGCCATTGGGGGCGATGTTCTCGCCCTTACCATTGAAGGCGGCGGGGAAAGCACCGCGATAGACCTTTATCCCGTTCTCAATCTGTACGCTGGGACGACCTGCTGAACGGTTCGGAGCGGTGTAGGGAATAACAAGGAATATCTTTCCTGCATTTCCTTGACTAATTTGCGCTCCAAAACTGACCAATAGCCCATTAAGGTTGCCAGAGTAGCTCGTAAACGGTTTCACGACTTTTGCTTCATCGAGGTTCAGGTAAGCGACTCCGCTCTTGCTAAAGTTCACCGCCGCCGTCCCCCCTTCAATACTGAAGTCAAGCCTATCTCCAGTATTATTCAGACCGCTCAGGGTCTTCATGCTAATTGCGGTGAAGTCAGGGACGCTGAAGGTAAATACACTTTTGCTAACCCCGCCCCCAGTGCCCACCAGAAATCCAGAGGAACTTCCCGCCATCTCTCCGCCTGAGCCTACTAAAGTACGCGTAGGGCTTGTCTTCCCCCAGCAAGAGATGACATCATCCGCAGGATTGGAGGTGAGGCGTACCTGATGAGAGCCATCTGGGTTCATCGTATAGATTTCCCAATTTCCATCGCGTTGATTCGAAAATGTCATCTTGCTTCCGTCGGGTGACCACGAAGAGGCACCATTACCAGCGGTGCTAGTGAGTTGTATCAGATGAGTGCCATCCGGGTTCATCGTATAGATGTTATTCTGAGTATCTTTATTACTCGTAAACGTGATTTGGGTTCCATCCGGCGACCATGAGGAGCCGACATTATTAGCAGAGTTACTAGTGAGCGGTATCTTATTGGAGCCATCTGCGTTCATCACCCAAATTTCATTGTGCAAAGTGTGGTTACTGCTAAACGCGATTTTGGAGCTATCTGGCGACCACGAAGAGGAGTCATTACTATTGTCGTTAGTGAGGCGTGTTTGATTGGAGCCATCTACATTCATGCTATAGATTTCGGTACCCCCATCACGATCACTCGTAAACGCAATCCTAGCTCCATCCGGTGACCATTTAGGAGTGTAATCATTATCCGAGTTGCTAGTGAGGCGTGTTTGATTGGAGCCATCTACATTCATGCTATAGATTTCAAAACTTCCATCACGGTTACTTGCAAATACAATTTTAGTTCCATCCGGAGAAAGGAAAGGCTCTTTATCGTACGCAGGGTTGTTGGTGAGTCGGGTCTGGTTAGAGCCATCCGGATTCATGCTATAGATTTCAAAACTCACATCACGGGAGCTTGCAAACACAATTTTGCCTACTAAAGCGAACGAATTGGAGTGGAGTTGCATACGGGTAATCTGTCCGCTAAGCCCTGTCACTGTCACGCCGCCGCCATTGGAAGTCACGGGGGGATTTGTCGATGCTGCCCGAACGCTCAAGTCCCCGAAGTTCATATCGGCGAAATTCCCACCACTGTTGGAGGCGGCACTACCGCCCCCGCATCCCACAAGTAAAAGGCTGCCAAGCAAAAGAAGCCCCCACATTAAGATAGTTCGTTGTTGCATTGTGTTCTCCTTAAATAGTCGTCAAACGCATT
>JAPLCR010000145.1 GCA_026392135.1 Armatimonadota bacterium | reverse complement strand
TATCTATTTTTGAAATTTTTCAAGTCCGCTTTCTCCACTAATACACCGTAGTTCCACTCCAAATAGCGAGAGTATCCTCTCTCACAACCTATTCCGATATACTCTCTCAAAAGAAAAGGGGCAGACGGTTGCGTCTGCCCCTTCTACACACATTGCTATAAGCAACTAGCCAATGTTAAGCGAGAAGTCGTCCAACACGAATGAGGTGGGTTTAGAGTTGTTCTCCGTACCTACAAGGAAGATTTGGATGGTCTTACCAATGTAGGGCTTCATGTCGAACGACCTTAGCGAGTAGCCCGCCGCCGCATCTTTATTAGAGTAGGTGGCGATAGTATCGAGTACTGTCCCCGCCCCGTCTCGGATCTGAACAGCCAGTGTGTCCTTCGCCGCTCCATTAGAGGGTTCCGTGGAGCCGACGTGTAGCCAGAAGCTCAATGTTCCCGCTTTGGCAGTAGCGGGTATCACGACCTGTTGCAGAAGCGTATCGGTAGTGGTAAGCCCATAGCCGCAGAGCCACGCCTTCCATCTGCCGCTGTGCGAAGGTTCGCCTGACGAACTGTCTACGACTCCCAGTGAGGTGATCCATGGAGCAGGGCGTGCCCCTTTCTCAAAGCCAGGATTCACTAGAAGTTGCGCGATTATGGTTCCTGTAGGAGTAGCCGAGGCTTCATTCGACAAGCCGGTCTCTGATGTCGAGCTGACCCCAGTCACCTTGTAGAAATAGGTGGTACCGGGTACTACAGCAGCATCGGTAAAGGAGAGTGTCGTCACATTGGAGGCGTAGAGCGTCTCCTTACCCATACTTAATGCTCGGTAGACCCTGTAACCCGTTGCGCCTTTAGAGGCACTCCATGTTAGTTTGACAGAGGCATCTCCTGCGGTCGCTTTCAGGTTCTTAGGAGCAGGTAGGTCGGATGCGCCGGACAAGTCATTGAGGAGCTTCACACCAATAAAGCTTCCCCAGCCCGTTGCGTCGTCGAATCCTGCAACAGCAGGATAGAAGAGGTTGGTGCTTTTATCCGCTATGTCGTGGAAATCGAGCAGGTAGTTTGCGCCCTTGCCTATAGTGTAGAGAGAAGGGTTGGCAAAACCGAGAGGTTGTGCGTTGATAGAAGCACGTACCTGATTGACAATCGCTGTGTAGCCTGCCCAGAGTGGAGAGGCACAGCTAGTGCCGCCAAATATCTGCCACTGCCCTCCAAAGAAGATGGAGTACCCCGTACTCGGGTCGGCATCAAGAGAGACATCTGGGACATTACGCATGATATTAGAGCCGAGCGTTGCGGCAGAAACTACTCCCACTTGGTAGGCAGGGATAGACCAGATGGTACTAATTCCACCGCCGCCGCCCGACTGAGAACCTGCGTCCCCCCAAGTTTTTTCGGAGATATAGGTTCCATCGTTAGCAATGGAGAGCGTGGTTCCGCCAACGCCCGTCATAAAGGGTTGGGAAGCAGGATCATCGACACTGAGCGTACTGCCGTTATCAAAAGCACCAGAGTCGCCTGATGCAGCATAGATGCTCTGCCCTTGTGCCGCCATCTGCTTGAAGATGTTGTTTTCCGCATTCAGTTCGGAAGTGGAGTTGAACTCCTCCCCCAATCCCCAACTGGTGCTAATCTGTTTCGCGATATTGTCTGTCGCGATTCTGTTGTAGGTATTCAGTACACCCGGGCTTGTGTTTGGTCCCTCATAGACAAGAACACTGCTTACGCCCGGTGCTATCGCGATTTGGAGCTCAATATCCAGAGTCACCTCCGCCGCTCCACTTCCCGCGCTACCGTTAAAACCGTCTACAAGGATATTCTTGAGCGGTACTTTGGGAAGGTTAAAGAAGTTGAGGTAGCTCGTAACATCGGAGGCAACATAGCCGTCTAGTTCAAAGACGGCAATGGTCTGCCCAGTACCATTTGGCACAACCCCTTTGAGACCGTAGGC
>JAPLCR010000365.1 GCA_026392135.1 Armatimonadota bacterium | reverse complement strand
CCCAACCGTGCGCCTTTGTGAAGATGGAGGGCTGATATAGCCCGTATTCGTAGAGGGCTTCGGAGTAGAGTTCTGTATCCTTACCGTGAGCGTGTCGAATGTAGGGCAGAAACTCTTTAAGGAAGCGAATGTGATCAATTCCCATCCGAATTAGGTGAGATGGGTCGTAGTTTAGCCCGACACCCTTCCCGCCGAGGTCGGAAATAAAACGCCTACACGATTCGGGGGTACAACAGAGTGCGGGCAGGTGAGGTGAGCCGCCGGGCCAGCCTTCAATGGCAAGCGAAGCACCGTTCGCGTCCAGTGCGGCAACAATAGGTGCGTAAGACTCAACAGCACGGGCATGACTCTCGGCGCGGTTCATTGCGGGGTCGGTCATTACTACCAAAAAGAAGTACTTTGCGCCAAGTGCTGTAGCCTCTTGTACATACGAGACCGCTCTTGCAACCGCCTCCTGCCGCTTAACAGAATCGTTATCCATCAAGCCAGAGGTGTCCAAATCCACAGTGCCAATACGAAGACCCTTTTGTGCGAGGATGCCTGCCTCCTCTTTTGTGATGTGCCCTAAGTCTAGCCCATCAAAGCCAACCTCTTTTGCCCAGCGTGCAAAGGCGGGCAGGTCTCTCTGCCACGCCCCACCTGTCCGCCGTATCCCGATACCAAAGCCGCCTGTCCGTGTTGCCATGCCTGAAAACTCCTCTCACTTTTTGTTGTAGTAGCTACGGTCATAAATTCCACATTGGTAAAGGGAATACCTCTAACCCTCTTCCAAACCCGCGAAACTACCTGTTCTTGTAAAAAGCCTGCCTCTAACCCTCAAGAAACACCTGTTTCTAACCTATAACACCCCATCTCATCCACACTGGAGTAGAACACCTTTCGCTATGGAGACACTTAGCCCACTAATGGTGAAGTCAGGCTTGCGTAGTTCACGCTCAGCACCTGCCGGTGTTCGCCTTCTCTTGTTGGGAGGCAGTGCGCTATCATCTGAGCTTTACAACGCAGCTACCCAGGCTAGCTCAAATGTAGTCTCTGCCTGCACGGTAGAGGAGGCACGTGGACTTCTAAAGCAAGAGAGATTTGATGTGTTTCTCTTTGTTGCAGAGTGGTTGGATGCAGAAGGGGAGTCTCTTTTGATGGAGGCACGAGCAAGCTCTTGCACCTCTATCGCGCTTATCAGCCCTTATGAGACCTTCATCGCCGAAGGTTGGAAAAGAGAGGGGTATTTAGATGGCTATCTTTCGACCGTTCATAGCACTCCGCAAATGCTTTCTACAATGGTTGCAGAAGTGGGAAAACCCCGACTATCTCGATTCGTCGTTCCCAGTGCAGTCCATATCGAATCGGTGGAAACACCGCTAGAAAAACTCGACAGGCTATCGGCTCTGCCTTATGTTCTCTCTTTGGAGGCTTTCACGGAGAAATCGCTTTGGGCAGACCTGTTAGAGACTGCAGGAACGTTACGTTCCGAGATACTCTCCGCCTCTTCTAACGTAGCTGGTACAGAACAGAGGCTGGACTACCTAATCCGTCTCCTCGCTCGTGAAATGCGCTTTATTGCCCCTCAGCAGGAGTCCCTTCGCCAATACCTCTGCGCTATACAGAGTACCACGCAGGTTTTCCCTGTCGCGGAGGCGATTAACGAAGCCCTAGATATGCTCGAACTCGTTTGGGAGAGGGAAAACATCCTCTTGCGTTGTCGCATTGCGCCCTCTTTGCCTACCATTCGCGCTAATCGCCACAAACTACAGCAGAGCCTTATTGCGCTTCTGCTAAATGCGGTAGAGGCACTGGGTGAAGAGGGAGGAACGCTTGTTCTGACAGCAGAACCAGAGTGGGATAGCGCGGAGAATGTGCAGGGAGTCTGTATCACACTTAGAGACAATGGGCGCGGGATGGGGCAAGAAACTCTTTCGAGAGTGCGGCAAGAGGGCTTCACTACCAAGCCTCGAGAAGGGGCTTTGGGAATGGGCGCAAATTTCGCAGATGCCTTCGCTCGTGCTACTCGTGGGCGGCTGGATATCGAAAGCGAACTAGGGCGCGGAACCACCGTAGCACTCCGCCTACCTGCTCTCCATGCCTCCACACAAGACACCACGCGCCATAACCTCTTTACCTCTGCACGGAGCAGGCAATCCCATATCCTCGCCGCCGCCTAAAAGGTTCTACTCAGGTAAGAGTTCAGGGTTGCGGGAATCTCCGCATAACCTCACCCAACCTCTCCTTCGCAAAGGAGAGGAGCCTTTGTGGTTTGAGATTAGAAGCCTGTGCGAGTGGCTCCAAGTTTGGGGCTTGGTGCATTTGTTTCGCGTGTTTCGCGGTTTTTACTCCCATAACCCTGAACTCCTACCTACTCAGGGCGTGTAAGGCGTATCAGAGCGCGAAGCCATGCGTCCTTCTCTTCACCCCACTCCTCATGGCTGAAGCGATAGTCGTTTTTCCGAATCGTCTCTTCCAGCTCTGTATAGAGAGCCTCCAAACGCCGCTTCTCTAAATCCAACAAAAACTTTCCCTGTTGCGGCTTTGCTTGTGTCAAAACACGCTCAACGTGCGTGACGCAGAGGGGGGGAGACTCTTCCAATGCTCTGCACACTTCAGAGTGCTCTAGCCCTTGCGCGAGGGCGTTGACGTAACGGGCTGTCGCCTCCTGTGCAACAGCGCAGGCGGGGCAAGGAGCCTGTGGGTTGTGCGGCATACTACGCCCCAAGGGAAAGCGAGAGCGTTTAGGAGGTCTCTCCTTCCACTGAGTAAGCGTGTGATCGAGAAGGTCGCTATAGAGAATGGCAATACCCAGTGCGTCACCGCATGAAAGGAGGGATTGAGTGTGTTCACGACAGAAACCCCGTGATCTGCGAATGTTGACGCGAATAGCCGGATCGTTTACAAACTCCGAAAAGAAGAAGGCAAGGGCGGTCAACACGCTCTTCTCTACGAGCTTGCAGAGAACACAAATTACAGGCAGAGCCGAAGTGGTGACTTTTGGCTCTGCCTGTAGTGTATCAAGTATCTCGCGTAGAGAGGTCTCTTGATTGGGCATCTTTTACCTATCGGTTAGGATTGTGGACGGCGCAACCGCTCTTCCATCTCTAATCGGTTACGGAGAAGGGCTTGATAGACCACATCGTCCTGTTTGTTGGGCTTTGCTTCTGACTCATAAGGCAAGTCTAGCAGGGGTTTAAGCTCTGCCGCGGCTCTACCATTACCATTTGTGTAGCCGTTCGTATAGCCGGTACCGTTTGGTCGATAAGAGGCTACTGCCTCAACAAGAGGCGGCTCTAGCTCCCTTTCGGGGGCAAGAGAGGGTAGAGATGGAGCCGGTGCGATGGGCTGAATAGGAGTCGCCTGTACTGCGGGCACTCCCATTTTCATACCGCGAACCTCAGAGCGAAGCTGAGATAGCTCAGCACGGTGATACTGAAGCGCATGGTTCATTGCCTCCATCTGAGAAGACTGCGCTTCGATTTGTAGGCGGAACGTCTCTATCATCTGCTCGGAGATACGGCGCGTCTCTAAATCTAGATAGTCGCGGTTGGCAACTGTTTCGACCTGAACATCCTCAATTTGGGCTTTGAGTTCGCGGTTTTGCGATTCCAATTGGGCGATAGTGCGTTGGAAGAAAGCCTGATTTTCAGTGTTGTGTTCTTCGAGGGCGCGTATCTGTGCGTGGAGCTGCTCGTTCTCCTCTTCCAACTGCCGAATAACGGTGAGCGTGGTGTTGATGCGTGAGTGTTCACCGGAAGTGGTAACTTCCATCTCAGAGACACGGTGATAGAGGGCGGCGTTTGCCTGCTCCATTTCGGCTACTTGAGACACAGCTCGGTTGAGTTGGTCTTCGTTCGCACGGTATTTTGCCTCTACAGTATGGAGTTGTACTTTAAGGTCGGCGTTGGTACGCTCTAGATGAGTCAGGCGATTACGCGCCTCTATCAGCTCTTCCGAGTTGTCTACGATAACGGTGTTAACGTGCTTCTCTTGGAGTTGGTGACTCAGGTCTTGATTAACCTGCTCCAAATCTGCGACCTGCTTCATGACAGTCTCAAGCAGCTTTTGGTTTTCTTGGTGGCTGGTTTCAAGAGAGTGTAACTGCTCCTGAAGACGTGTGTTGTCTTCTTGGAAGCGGTTCATTGTGGAGGAGCTATCCGTCTCCAGTTGCCGTACTCGTTCGATAAGCTCGAGGTTCTCTTTTTGGAGTTGGAGAGCTTTGCTACGTGCCTCTTCTATGGCAACAGGGTCGCCCAAACCAGT
>JAPLCR010000273.1 GCA_026392135.1 Armatimonadota bacterium | reverse complement strand
GGAGTGGCGGGACGGTCATCGGTTCCGACAACCTGTTGACGCATGGTTCCATGCCCCGCGAAACTCGCCATGTTCATAGCGATAGGGTTCTCTTTAATTTTTTTGAACCACTCGGAGAGGGGAATGTGCGAACCGCCATCTTGCCCGACTATCGCTGTCGTTATGCCTTGCCGAATCTGGGTTTCCGCGGTCGGGTTGGCAAAAATTCCGCCGTCGGCGTGGCTATGCGCGTCCAGAAAGCCGGGCGCGACCACTAGCCCTGTAGCGTCTACCACCTTCTCAGAGGGGGTGGGTGTAAGATGCCCGATAGCGACGATTCGTCCGCCCTCAATTCGTACATCCTCCACCACGCCGCGCTTGCCTGTCCCATCTACCACCAAACCGCCCTTGAGCAGGCTTTTCGCGGTGCTTGGCTGTGCGAAGGATATCTCTTTTACCTCAGTAGCGTAGCGAATCGCGTTCTTGAGACCAAAGTGCGCTGGCTTGTACTGACCGCGCCCATACTGCTCCATCTGGTCGGAGAAGTGGGGACTTTTCGGGTCTCCAGAGTTCCCGTAGGGAAGTATCGTCCACGACTCCACGCCCTCCGGTTTGAGGTGGGCTATCATGCGGAAGCTAGAGCCAAAGTTGACTCGCATACGCTTATCCGCGCCTATCTGCCCTGAATCGGGAACCACCGCCGCATCTCCATTCCATAGGTAGCCGTAACCGCTACAGGGAACCTCTTTCTTGCCTCGTTCGAGGTAGTGGAACTTTCCCCACTCCACGCGCAGATCTCCAAATACCTTCTTAACCGTTTCCGCCGCCTTTTTTAGTGCTTCGAGGGCTTGCGCGTTCTCTTTTGGAGTCCATACATCGTGGCGAACAGCTTTTAGCGCGAGAGGGTGTGTGACCCGTTTATCGAGGCTTAACCAGAAGGTGTAGGGAACGCCCCCGCGCGAAGTTATATCACTACGCTTATCCCACTTCGAGAGGGCGGCGACGGCTTCTAGCACGAGGGGGTCGCTGTTTTTGGTTTGACGCACCGCGTTTTTCAGAGCGTCTACAACCGTAGCGGAGTAAGGGACGAGTGTGTCTGTGGCATAGCGCATCGCTTTCTGCGGCGTGAGTTCGCTGTCGCCTTTAATGAGTTCGGAGAGCCTATCGTAGCGTGTAGTGTGTCCGTAACTGGTAATGTACTCCGCCCAGCCTTTTGCGGGGATGGAGTCGTCCATTGAGGTGAGCCAAGGGGCGGAGTTGCAGTTGACCAGTAACCCTGATTCGGGGTTCAAGATGTGGGGCAGTTCGCTCAGGAGATGCGGGGCGAGCCAACGCGTGTTGGGGAGGCTACCTGACACTGGCTTCTTCCAGTTGAGGGAGGGGTCGCGTCGAGGTACGTTGGCGTTGTATTGATAGGAGATGTTCCCTCCCACATCGGCAAAAACGAAGTTCCACATACTGAGACCGCGTAGACTGAGGGCGTTCTGAAAGTCGGTGACGTTGTGGGCAGTCATCATTTGGAAGCCCTGTTTGAGGGTGTTCACCGGGTCGGGAATAGCGAGGCTCAACGCTATGCCCTTAAACGGGATGACGGGCCCCCACGCCGTTTTCAGCATGGTCTGGGATACCGTTGTTAGGACACCGTTATCGCGTGAGCGGAGTTGATAGGTCTCAGATGTGAAATTTCTCCACTCGCCGTGATAGTTGTACTGCTTGGTTTCGCGGGTGCGCGATTCGTACTTGAAGAAGCTGTAGAGCGCTGGGTTGTTATTTGTTATGCACCACGCTAGTTTATCGTTATGTCCCATGCCCACAAAAGGCGCGCCCGGAAATGTGACTCCGCGCACACTAAGTTCAGGGGTGTAGAGCGCGAACTCATACCAGACGAAAAATCCGCCTATATCGAGGTGTGGGTCGGCGGAGAGAATGGGATGCCCATCGGCAGAGCGTTTCGGCGCGACAGCGAACTGGTTTGACCCCGTTCCTGCCGTAAGCTCTTCCTGAAGCTCCATGAGTGGAAAGACGAGGTTTATGGTTTGTGCGAAGCAGAGGACATCTATTTCGTCAATGGGTTCCACCCAGTCTGGCAAGGAGCCTTTTTGCTCTGAGAAAGCGCGGTTGACTCCTGCACAGTAGGCTTTGAGATAGTCTGCAAGTTTAGTCGGGAGGCGTTCCAGAGCATTTTTGGCGTTCTCCTCCACCCCTAGCGAGCGGATAAAAGCGTCTTGAAGTAGGGCGCGTTTTCCAAAAATCTCTGCATTTCGCCCTCTGCCGCGCTTGTAGAAGGTGGCAGTATCGAGAGGGAGGTCTGTGCCCGTCGCATAGCCCAAGCCGTACATGGCGGCGCGGAGATCTTTTGCGACAATGGAGGGAACCCCATAGCGGTCTTTATAGATTCGCACTGAATCTATTGAGAACAGTTCTCGCCCTTTTTGCGCTTGCACTGCGCCAGAGAGCGTGAACGCTCCACATAGTACAAAAATTACCGCCCATAGTCGTCTCAATTTTGCTCGCTCCTTGCTGATTTCTCTCTTATCAATTCGCCACCATACACGTAGATTCTTGCCCCTTCCTGTAAGATATCCGCGATAATCTCCTCTTTATTATGCTAAAATCCCAAATATCGCAGATTCGCTGCTCTGCTCGCGATGTCGTTGGAACAAAGCATACCACGAGGCTTACTACTATGTTCAATTTGCATAAAGCAGACTCTTAGGGACTTACTCTGGAATAAGTCTTCCAGTTGAAAACCAGAAGCCCTCACCCCCGTCCCCTCTCCCAATTCTGGGCGAGGAGTGACTAGGGCGGAAGACGACTCCGTTGGGCGATAGTCTCCCTTTCCCTAGAGG
>JAPLCR010000501.1 GCA_026392135.1 Armatimonadota bacterium | reverse complement strand
CACCGCGTACGTTTATCGCGAAGGTCAAGTCCCATACGTCCTCTTCGGTATGCACTGCGTCGTCATCATCAATATGCGAAATGCCCGCGTTGTTGAAGAGGATGGTCAGTTTGCCGAACGTCACTTCCGCCACACGCACCATATTCTCCGCATCCGCCGCTTTCGATACGTCCGCATGAACGTAGATGGCTTTGCCGCCTAACTCCCTAAGTTCCGCAACCGTCTCTTCTCCTGCCGCGTCGTTTACATCTACAACGACAACTTTCGCGCCCTCGCGCACGAAAATTTTGGCGGTCTCTCGCCCAATGCCAGAAGCCCCGCCCGTTATCAGAGCGACCTGTTCGGCTAGTCTCATTATGTCGGTCATCCTTTTCTTGAAAAATAGCGTTTGCCGAGAGTTAGGTAAGAGTTCAGGGTTATGGGAGTAAAAACCGCGAAACACGCGAAAAAAATGCACCAAGCCCCAAACCTGGAACAACGCGCCAAACTTCCCAATCTCAAACCACAAGAACTCCTCTCCTTCGCGAAGGAGAGGCGGGGTGAGGTTATGTAGATTCCCACAACCCTGAACTCTTACGAGAGTTAACTTCTCGCAATACCCTCAGTTTCTCTATTCATGCCGAAAATCCCTGCCTAGAGGCGCGAAGTTGTAGGCTCCTTTTGCGTCGCTCTTTGCGTGTTTCCTGTGTTTTTGGGTCTTCACTCTCGATAAAATGTGCCACAATAGAGGTAGCAGAGTAAATCAATCGGAAGGAGAATTAAGACAATGGCGCAGTTCAAATTGACCGATGAGCAGGTCGCTCAGTTTCATGAAGACGGGTATCTCATCATCCCCGGACTATTCAATGCGGAAGAGATGGAGGTCATGGGCAAGGTGGCTCACGCCGACGCAGACTTGGATAAGCAGGCGCTAGATAGGCACGACAAGCAGGGAAATACAACCCGTATATCGCTAAAGAATACCATTAGCGAAGACATCTATAGCGCGGTAACGAGTTGTCGCCGTATCGTGGATAGCATGGAGCGGTTGCTAGGCGATGAGGTTTACCACTACCACCACAAGATGACTATGAAAGAGCCGTTTGTCGGCGGCGCGTGGGAGTGGCATCAGGACTATGGCTACTGGTACAACAACGGTTGCCTCTACCCCGATATGGCGAGCGTAATGGTTGCCGTAGACAGAGCGAATAAGGAGAACGGCTGTCTTCAGGCGCTACGCGGTTCGCATAAGCTAGGGCGTATAGAGCATGGAGTTGTGGCTGACCAGACGGGGGCGGACTTGAGTCGCATGGAGGAGATACTGAAACGGCTGGATTTGGTATATGTGGAGTTGGAGCCGGGCGATGCCTGCTTCTTCCATGCGAACACTCTCCATCGTTCTGATGCGAACAACAGTCCTCACCCGCGTTGGACGCTTATCTCTTGCTACAATACAAAGCACAACGACCCCTATAAAGAGCATCATCATCCCAAATACTCCTACCTTGAGCGGTGGGACGACTCGCGAGTGCTAGAGATTGGGCGCAAAACGCTGGAAGCGTACCAGAGGGAAGGGATCGTATAGTCTTAGGCGGTGGAGTCTGTTGAGGTAAAGCCTGTAACCGCATAGAACAGCATGAGCGACGTAATCAAACCCAAGCTTGCCGCTACGTTATAGAAAGATGCCGCGAACGCTACAACAAAGACGGGGAACGTTTTGTTGTACTCGTGCGTTATCTGTTTCACCTTAGCGGCATCTACATTAGCCTTCAAGAGGCGATGGTTGTGCGAGGCGTATCGCCAGAGGAGTTGGTAGCCAATCGCGATAAGCAGAACGATAAAAGCGTATACAACGGCGGCGACCTTCTCGGCAGGGTGTCCGATATGCTCCGCAAGAAGCGCAGTAGGGAATGGCTGAAAAGTGAACATCAGCAGGAGAAAGCCGTTCAGATAGAGAAACGCCCCGTCAATGCGCTTGATGTGTGTGAAGAGCCTGTGATGGTTTATCCAGCCAATCAAGACGAACACAAAACTTAGGATATAGGCGAAGAACGAGGGCCATATCTGCACAAGAGCTTTGACTAAATCGTCGGGACTGTGCATCTCGCCTCCGTGCGGAACCTTTATTTCGAGAACCAAGAGCGTAATAGCGATGGCGAAAACGCCATCGCTAAACGCTTCAACGCGCCCTGTTTCTCGAAAGTTCTCCTCTTTTGTGGTGTTCTCTTTTTGCATAATACTGTCGTCAGATGTCCGCTAGTCGTTCCTTTGAGTCTCCAAAACTTGAGAGCGAAGCCCCCGCCTTATCCAGTAGCGACAGATAGAGGCTACACATCTTACGGTTCGGTTTGCCCAGATAGTTCAGTACGCGCCCCGTTTTGATTTTTCCGCCGCCACGCCCTACCATAATAACGGGGAGTTGGTCGTTGTTGTGGCTACCCGTCATCATGCTAGAGCAGAAGAGCATCATGCTGTTATCAAGAAGCGTTCGCTCGCCCTCCTGCACGCTGTCCATCTTACCCGCAATATAGGCTATCTGTTTTGTGAAGAACTGATTGACTTTTAGCCAGTCGGCTCCGTCTGTGTGCGAAAGAAGGTGGTGAATCATATAGTCCACGCCCAGATTCGGGAAGCGTAACGAAGAGTGGTCGTTATTCAGTTTCAGGGTAGCGACGCGAGTTGTGTCTGTGCGGAAAGCCAGCACTAGAATATCGCACATAAGCCTCATGTGTTGGTCAATGTCTTGCGGAATGCCGTCGGCGGGGCGAGGCATATCGGGGCGCGTGAGCGTAGGTCTCCAGCCCTGTAACCTACCCGCCTTACCCGCCCGCTCTATCTGCTGCTCTACTTCGCGCACTGAGGTCAGATACTCCTCAAGACGCTGCTTGTCCGCGCTACTTACACGGCTCTTATAACTTGCAGCATCCTCCCGAACGGCATCCAGTACACTCTTGTCCGACTTTCCAACCTCATCGCGGAAAAGGCGGTCAAACGCTAGAGCGGGATATAGTTCGAGGGGCACAGGGGTCGTCGCAGAACTCCATGAGATGTGCGAACTGTATATCATAGAGTAGTTTTTGTGAATAGCGGCGATAGACTGCTCGGTTCCTAACACAAGGCTCGGCAGTTTTGTCTGCCCTTTGAGCCGTTGTGCGAGAACTTGGTCGCAACTTACTCCTGAGCGTATCTCTCCGTCGGGAGCGAGGTGCGCCCCCGTCAAGAGGTTGCCTGTTTGACAACTATGAATACCGCCAATAAGCGCCTCTGCGTTATAT
Organism: Armatimonadota bacterium; assembly: GCA_026392135.1. Taxonomy (GTDB): domain Bacteria; phylum Armatimonadota; class Chthonomonadetes; order Chthonomonadales; family Chthonomonadaceae; genus CAIJLM01. The sequence continues at coordinate 2,731 of JAPLCR010000501.1, read as the reverse complement.
AGTCCCTGCAAAAACAGCATTTTTTCGCGGTAAGGGTGTAGCGGTTCAAGCACTTTACCCAACTCCATATTCGCGCCTTCGCCCTTCGCCCACCACTCCCTACTATGGAAGCCATTGCCGGAAAAGAAGCAGGCGAAGCGTACAGGAGGCTCGGAGGCGTTGTGCTTTGGCAGGTTGTCGCCCCATACCGGAGCCGACTCTAGCCAAGGAAGCGCCATTGTGACCCCTGCGCCCCGCAAAAATGTGCGGCGGGAAATCGGTTGAAAAGTACGTTTTTCCATCTTTTGTCTCTCCCTTTGTAACTACTCACGCTCCGTTTTTGCGGAAAGTTTCCTGAAAACCGCCATTTTCCCGAATGAGAAAGTGGCATAAAACAAGAAACTTTTGTCCCTAATCCCAAAAGTTTCTTAAAAACAGCCATTTTCCCGAATGGGAGAACAGGCGTTTTCAGAAAAATATATCGAAGAGGGAAGCGTGAGTAGTTACCTCCCTTTTTACTATCAGTGAGCGGCGTAGTCTCTGCCGCGAACTGTCCGAAATTGTGGGCTGTCCACGATGACGCGAACGGCAGTCGAAAAGCGTCCGCCGTTTTTATTGAGTTCTGAAGCCATTTTATCAATCAGGGGCGCATCCTGCGGAGATACGGCGCGTCCAAGCGCGTACCCCAGAAGCCTCTGACAGAAGAGGCGCGTAATGACTCCGCCCTTCTCTTTAAGCAGGTAGGCGCGAAGCCCCTCCATACCTGTGAATGAGGCTCCCTCCATCGTCTTCGTCTTCACTTCTACAAGGCGACCGCCAAGGTCGTTCGTCCGAAAGCGTCCGATAGGGTCGTACTGCTCCATTGCGAAGCCGTAAGGGTCTATGCGGCGGTGGCAAATAGCGCAGTCCGGAGTCTTCGTGTGTCTCTCCACCTGTTGGCGCACCGTAAGACCCGCGTTCGCCTCCTCTTCCGGTAGGCGCGGCACATTTGCAGGGGGACGCGGCAACCTTTCGCCTAACAGAGTCTCCACCACCCAGTTACCGCGTAGTATGGGGCTGGTGCGCGAAGCTCCCGACTCTTTCGTCTGGATACTCGCTAGACCAAGCAGTCCGCCTCTGTGGTATTTACGCACGCCCTCTACTCGCCGCCACTCTGCCCCCGTTACGCCGGGAATGCCGTAGTGCGTCGCCAGAGTCTCATTGAGGAAGGTGTAGTCAGCGGAAAGCAGGGTGGTCACCGCCCTGTCCGCCTGAAATATATCCTGAAAGAAGCGAACTGTCTCTTCATAGATGGCGGTACGGAGGTTCGCGTCGAAAGTAGGGAAGAGCCGCTCATTTTTCTCATTCAGCGTGTCGAAGCCGCGAACGTGAAGCCACTGCGCCCCGAACTCAATCGCGAGAGCGCGGACGCGCTTGTCCTGAAGCATTCGCCGAACTTGCGCCGCCAACACCATAGAGTTGTGAAGTTGCCCCGCTTCGGCGACTCGGCGGAGTTCGTTATCGGGCGCGGAAGCCCACAGAAAGTAGCTGAGGCGCGTCGCTAGTTCCAAGTCGTTCACCGCAGAGGGTGTGTTTCCCGCAGGAGACTGCTCTATCCGAAACAGAAAGGGCGGGGAGACCAGTATTCGCGCCAACACATTACGAAATGCCTGCTCATGCGCCTGCCCCCGCGAACGGATGTTCTGATACAGTCCAAGTAGGTCGGTTCTCTCTTTGGCGAGTAGAGGACGACGATACGCCTTCGCCGCAAACGCGAGAAGCGCCTCTATCTGTTTGGGGATAGCCGCCTGCTCGACTCGCTCCAACGCTTCGGCGCGTTGTTTGAAGGCAGGGCGTTGCCCCTCAAAGTAGGCTAACATCTCTTTCGTCTGGTCTTGTGTCACAAAGCCGATAAACAGAGGTAGATGCTCATTCTCCGCGACAGCCTGCCGACTGATGAAGCGGTGTTCCGCCCACAGCTTCTCAAGTCGCGCTACCTCTTTGCGCTCAAGCATGAGATGCGACAGAGGTTCGTCTTCGCGGTGGAACATCTTTAAGGATACCACCTCGTCGTTGGGAACCACATTAGGAAAACAGAAGAACAGCGGGAAGTAGCGTCGGAACGCATCGTCTCCCTCTACCACTCGCTTGAGCGCGTCGCTGTTGGGAGCCGCGACAACAGGGCTTCTGCCATCCCATCGGGCATTTACATTTGCACCCGCTACGATGGAAAACAGAGTTGCCCTATCTCTGGACGGGGCATCTTGTCTTGCTTCCACCACAAATTCTCGCCCCTGTAACAGGGCGGTCGGGAGGCGAATCTCTAGGGTAGAGTTTGCCTCCGCCTGTAGGCTTGCACTCTCTATGGGCTTGCCGTTGGGTTGGGTTCCAAATCGCTCTACAGGAAGAGCGAAAGGGGGTGTTCGCGTGCGGGGTTTCGCAAGATGCGCCACATCTACATCCAGGAAAAGCGGGCTTTCCGGCGATACCAGATTGTCATAGAGGGCGCGGTTCGGGCTATCCTCTGTAGGGCGCGTACCGGATAGTAGACGTTGAACCCGCGCCTCCAACGCCGTAAGAGCCTCCTGCGTTCCGGAGTTCAGTACCTCTTCGCGCCACAGAGAGAGAAGCGAACCGGACGGAATAGTAGACTTGTCGGCGCTATTCACGGGACGTGTGGGACCTCCCACAAAACTCCAAACAGCCTTGTTTCCAAAATGGTCGGCGTGCGGGTTGCCCTCATTGACGGTGTTGGCAACGTCGCCGGCTAGAT
>JAPLCR010000081.1 GCA_026392135.1 Armatimonadota bacterium | reverse complement strand
GCCCTAAGAGGGTGTTTTCCATAGAAGGGGACGGGATGTAGTAGGCTTGAAACAGGAACGGGCGGATAAGCATGAAAACGAGAGCAAATGCGACGAGTATCGATTCGCAAACCTCCGCTGCGCCTCTGAAGACACCTTTCAACTTTGCAGGAGAGGTGGAACTGAGAAACCCGAACCGTAAAACAGAGAGTACCAAGACAATTAGTCCGATAGTCCCGATGCTCAGGTTCGCAAGCATCTCAGTCGGAGGAGCCTCTGGTGCTGGGGGATTGGCGAGTTGTGCTAGAAAGTCCATTGTCTCTTTTCCTTAATCGCTCTATTACAGGGCAGTAAGCAGTTCGTTCCAAGTCTCTACTTCGAGCAAGCGTATCGCCAACCGCTCTAATATTTCTGGCTGCATAATGGATTGCAGAACCTCTAGTGTTTTCGCGTTCGGTTCACCAAGGCGCTTACGCCCTAACAAGAGTAGTAAATTCCGTTCTCCTCTTGCTTCTCCAATGGCTTCGCCCTCTTCCAAAATAGCTTGATAAGTGACAGACTCTCTCATTTTGCTTACTCCTCTTAATAGGCGTTGTATCATAGCCTGCTCATAGCGCAAACCCATGAGCAGGTATGTCGCTAGCCATGCCGTTCCTGCGTCTTCGCTTTCTGTCTCAATACGTTTTTCCATACGACGCACAACTTCTGGTAGTTCCTGTTTGGAAACGGCACAGAGCGGGGCAAGAGGCAACATTCCTAACCCACCCTCAAGAAATGCCTCTACTGGCTCCTGCCATAATCTCACAACTCGAAAATGAAACTGGAGGTAAGGTTCACCCCCCATAAATCGCTTCATAACAGGTTGGCGCATTACGGTACCGTCTGCTTCCGGGCAGAGTAGGAAGACGGTAGTGTCGACAGGCAGTTCTGTGCGAATACCTGCAAGCATATTGTACCTCATAAACCGATCTGCCATATCGGGCTTATAGGAGGCTTGCATCTCAATATGCGCGATATAAGGCTGTTCGGTGTTGACACGAAGGAGCTTGTCTGCTTCCGCGATGATAGCGGAAAGGTCAGCGTCTATGATGTCCACAGTGCCAATCGGTAGACCTATCCAGCGCAACCAGTCTAGTGGATGTGATTCAATGAGGCTTTTCAGCGTAACGTCATAGGGTTTGGGCATAGTATCGGTTTCTCTATTCCCTATTTTGCACAAAATCCCTCTCCTGATAGGCAGGAGAGGGTGTGCTGAAACGGAGAATCCAAAATTCACGCGAGGAGGTGTCTCTAGCGGGTAGGATACCTGTCTTCTTTGATACGTGCGGACTTGCCGATTCTACCACGTAGGTAGTAGAGTTTGGCGCGACGCACCTTACCATAGCGAGCGACTTCGATTTTCTCGATGCGTGGTGAGTGGAGCAAGAAGCTTCGCTCTACCCCCACTGCGGCATGGGAGATTTTGCGGACGGTAAACGCTTCACGGTTTAGACTGTGGTTCATTGCGATGAAGAAAACTTAAAAAACCTGAATACGCTCTTTGTCACCCTCTACGACCTTTGCGTGAACGCGAATGGTATCACCCACGCGGAACTTGGGAAGGGCGACGCGGTTTTCAAGCGAGACAGTATCCCACTCTTTGCGCTTTTTCTCCTTCGCCTCAATCTCACGACGGCGGTTTTCGTTGTTGACCCAGATTTCTCCAGAGCGGGCTATTTCTGCTCTTTCAATCTCTACAATTACACTTTTTCCGAGTGCCATAGTTCTCCTCGTCTCTCCGTTATCACTGCACTCCCAATGAGGGGGTGCGTAAGGTTCATTATTCCACAGGAGCCTGCGGCTCCTCCGCTTCCATCAGGGCGTAATCTTTCGCCGTAAGACTCAGTTTGGCGAACAGATCGGGCCTTCGTTCTCGTGTCGTACGCAGTTGGTTCCAGCGCCGCCACTTTTCGATGAGTGCATGATTACCACTCAAAAGAATATCTGGTACGCGCCAACCTCGAAACTCGCGAGGGCGCGTAAAGTGTGGATACTCTAGCAGGTTGCCGCTAAAAGTATCTTTGTTGGGGGCTTCGCTATCACCGAGCGCACCCGCCTGTAGGCGCGTAAGCGAATCGGTAATGACCAGTGCAGGGAGTTCACCCCCTGTCAACACATAGTCCCCAATTGAAACCTCATCTGTCACAAGGTGTTGACGTACTCGATCATCTACCCCTTCGTAGTGTCCGCAGAGTAGGATAATATGCGCTTCCTGTGCCCACTCTCGGGCGAGTTCCTGCGTCCACTGTTGTCCACGCGGGTCGGTCAAAACTACTCTGGGCTTGCAACGCGGTACAACATCCTCTGTGTCCGCCTGCGCTTCGTCCACACTACTGCCGAGCAGGTCTTCTAATGCAGCAGTGATGGGTTCAATCTTCATCACCATTCCACCGCCGCCAGCGTAAGGCGCATCATCGGTGGTGCGGTGTCTATCGTGTGTGTAGTCGCGCAGATTGACCACCCGAAACTCAACGATACCACGCTCCGATGCCCGCTTGAGGATACTGGTCTCCAAGGCGGGTGTAATCATCTCTGGTAAGGTGGTGACAATATCTATCCGCATGAGAACACCTTACGCTGTTTCGGCTTCCCCCGGTAGGAGACCCGGAATCAGTGAGACGACGATTTTTCGTTCGATGATGTCTACTGAAATGACGACCTGGCGCACTGCCGGGAGGAGAATCTCCTCTTTGCCCTGCCCGATAACATAGACATCGTTTGCAGTACCCCGCATAACGGAGTTGAGTCTACCTAACTCCTTACCGCTATCAAGGAAGACAGTACAGCCCACAAGGTCATGAACATAGTACTCATTGTCGGGTAGAGAGACGGCATCTCCTTGGCGCACTTGCACGAGGGATCCGCGTATCTCCTCTGCTAAGTTGATAGACGAAATACCATGCAACAGCAGTAGGATTTGCCCCTTGTGAAGACGTGTCCTCTCGACTTTCATCAGTTTGCCCGTGCCGTCTAAGGCGCGGATACAGACCGTCTCCAGTCCTTCAAATCGTTCGGGAAAGTCCGTTTCGATACGAACTTTGACCTCTCCGAATCGACTGAAGGGGGCGACAACTGCGCCGATGGTTAAATTCCAGTCAGGGTAAGACATCCTTGTTGATAAACCTTGCCGAGATAAAGTGTATGCATCGGTTTTGTAGTAGAGCAGGTGGGTGTCTTGCTCTGAGCGTTATAGTGTTGTGAAATCTAAGCGATAATTTCGACGTAGATTTTCCGCTTATGCTTCATCGCTGCTGCTTTTGCAACAGTGCGAAGGGCATTCGCTATTCGTCCCTGCTTGCCAATGACTTTGCCGAGTTCGTTTGGGGCAACACGCACTTCATAAGTGGTTGCTTCCTCTTGTGAAATTTCGGTTATGGTGACCAAATCGGGCTCATCCACAAGCTCTTTGACGAGATACTCAATTAGCTGTTGCACCTGCATGACTCCTTAATTTGATTTGCGGGAGTCTATTTGGCATCCTTGTTGGCTTTAGCTGCCGCTTTAGCCTCTTGGAAACGCCCATATACACCCTGCTTGGTTAGTAGTGCG
>JAPLCR010000226.1 GCA_026392135.1 Armatimonadota bacterium | reverse complement strand
TGCAAGGCTTCGATAACTGCCCAGACAGCCTCGAAGCCCTGCTCATAGATAAGTTGGAACTCTTCACGGGTTAGCATAATTCTATTCTCGGAGACTTTATACTCAAACCCTACTCGCTTTCATAGGGTGAGTAGTTACAAGAAATTAGCGATATACCGAACACTTGCGGACAGGGAGTGCCTCGCTAACGCGCTAAAGGATTCAGGTCGCCTCGCTCTTGCAACAAACGACTACGCCTCTGCCAAATCGTATTTCGACGAGAGTCTGTCTCTCTCTCAGCAGGTGGGAGTCTTGCTTGTGAGAGGCGACGCATTGAGCGGATTGGGGAGCGTGGCTCTGGAACGGGGGAACTACCCCTCCGCTCGCGCCTGTTTTGAAGAGGCTTTGACCCTCTATCGAAAGCTGAGTTTCCGCCTCAGCGTTGCGGAAACTCTGGAGATGTTTGGTCGCCTCGCCGTCAAGGAGAGTCATATCAAACACGCGGTCACGCTCCTGGGAGCGGCGCAAACACTGCGCGAGGCGTTGGGTGCGCCGCTTCCGCCGTACCTACAAAAAGCCTACGAACAGACTCTCTCGGAAGCACGTCAGGCTCTGGATAACGCGGTCTTCTTGGAAGCGTGGGCGCAGGGTTGCGCTTTGCCTCTGGACAGCGCGATAGAGTACGCTCTGTCGCGCTGTCCGGCCTCTTAATGCTGGACGAAGTTGGCTTTCTCCGTCGTCGCGTTGTTCTTGTTGTTCTGAACGTAAGCCGCCAGTTGGTTCAGCAACTTCTGTTGCGCCGCCTGAGCCTGCTCCATAGAAGCCAATTTCGCTTCGAGGGTGGAGATTTTCGCGTTGTAAGCCGCTTTTAGCGTCGTAGTCTCCGCCTTTCGCGCCGATTTCTCCTTCTGAAGTTCATTGAGTATCATGGGGGTCAGGAGGTGGTAGCGCACCGTGAAGGGCTTTCCAGCCTTGTCATACTGCACGAGGTCGGGGAACACTTTCGCCACCTCTTCGGCGATAAGCCCGTACTGAACAGGATGAGTGCCCGTCTCATCGGCGACCTTGTAGCGGAAGGTTACGGGGCGGAGTTGAAGCAGTTTGTCGCTAACCGTTCCCATTGTCTTGATGTCGTTCTTGAAGCGGCGTGAGGAGGTTATCGTTCCGAGTTGACCGTTTGCGTTGACATAGACGGCTACTCCGCTGGAAGAGGTCACGCCGTTGATACCCGCGATATAGGCGCTGGTCTGCGTGCCGGTGGTTCCGATGCGGATGGCTCCGCTTTCCGCCGCAACTCCGAGGTTGCCGATGGCGATGTTGTTGCTCCCTTTGGTGAGGGCGTAGCCGCCTGAGTAGCCGATTCCGATGTTTCCTTTGCCGGTGTTCTGGTAGAGGGAGTTGTAGCCGACTGCGACGTTGTTGCTTCCGGTTGTGTTCGAGTAGAGAGCTTGGTATCCCAATCCCACATTAATTTGGGAGCTGTCGGTGGCTCCATTGGTTCCGCTACCAGACCCAAAAAAGGTCTGCGCCGAAGCGGGTAAGGAGGCGAAAAATAGAACAGCGGCAATAGTGCCGCGTAATAGGAAGTAGGTTTGTTTCAATGAAGTCTTCTTAACAATGTCTACAGGTAGGCATATATCTGGCGTTCTAAGCGGGTTCCGTCGCCGCTTCGAGCAGCGCGAGGGTTCCATTCGTGGCGTCGAGGCGGGCGTGAACGCCCAGAGGAAGCGAGAGGGGGTTCTTCTGATGCCCGAAGGGGAAGCCCGTGATGGCGGGTTTGCCGAACGGGGCAAGCAGGTCGCGCCAAAGGTTTTCAGGGGTGTTGCGTTCCGGGTTCTCTTCGTTTTTGCGCCAACTGGAGATTTCACCGACGACGAACCCCGCGACGCGCTCTAAATGTCCCGCGAGCTTGAGTTGCGAGAGGTAGCGGTCGGCGCGGTATATCGCCTCGCCCACGTCCTCAATCAGCACGATTTTGCCGCGAAAGTCGGGGGCGTAGGGTGTGCCGCAGGAGTGCGCGAGTAGCGTGAGACATCCGCCCGCGAGTCTCCCCTCGGCAACGCCCGGTACGAGAGTCTTTATCTCGGCTTGCGCGGTTGGTAGAACGCCGAACGGCGACGGATCTTCCATCGTGCGGAAGAACTGGGCGCGAGTCTCCGCGTTGGATTTGAGCAGAGTTCCTAGCATCGCGCCGTGAATCGTAACGAAGCCCGCTTTTCGCGCTATGGCGAGGTGCAGAGTCGTGATGTCGCTGTATCCGATAAAGACTTTGGGGTTTTCACGTACAACGTCCCATTTTATCTGCGAGAGGAGGCGTATGGAGCCGTAGCCGCCGCCCGCGCACTGTATCGCGTCTATGTCGGTGCGTTCAAAGAAGGCGTTGAGGTCTCTGGCTCGGTCTTCGTCTAGCCCTGCGAGGTAGGAGTTATTGGGATTTGTATCCAGAACGTGCGGGGCGACGACGACGTTGTAGCCCCTTTCCTTCCAGAGCGCGGTTCCCTTC
>JAPLCR010000650.1 GCA_026392135.1 Armatimonadota bacterium | reverse complement strand
TGCAAGGCTTCGATAACTGCCCAGACAGCCTCGAAGCCCTGCTCATAGATAAGTTGGAACTCTTCACGGGTTAGCATAATTCTATTCTCGGAGACTTTATACTCAAACCCTACTCGCTTTCATAGGGTGAGTAGTTACAAGTCGGCAGAAGAGTTACGCCGCCTTCTGGACGAGAACGGGTTAAAGTGTTATGGAGCGCACGTCGCCCCTGAGTCGCTGATGGGCGGTAACCTAGAAAAGACAGTCGCGTTCAACAAAACGCTCGGCAACAGACTTCTAATGCTTCTGGGAAACCCGCTGGAGCCTTGCGATACACGCGCCAAAATTATCGAAATTGCGAAAACCTTCAGCGACATCGCAAAGAGGCTCGCTCCCTATAAAATGTCGGTCGCCTACCACAACCACGAGAGCGAGTTCAAGGCGGTAGAGGGCGACCTGATTTGGAACATCTTCTTCGCAAACACCGATAGGCGCGTCGCCGTTCAGTTTGACACCGGAAACGCGCTGGAAGGCGGCGTGCAAGCCGCCCCATTTCTCGCAAAATACCCTAGCCGCCTACTCTCCGTCCATGTAAAAGACTACTCTTCTACCAATCCCAAAGCACTCCTCGGTGAAGGCGACGAACACTGGGACGAGGTGTTGCCGCTCATACTGAGAAAGGGAGGGGTGCGCTGGCTCATTATTGAGCAGAATAACTACCCCTACCCCCCACTGGAGTCTGTAGAGAGATGCCTGCGTAACTTTGAGAAAATGGTCGAACACAGTCTGCGCCGCTAGTAGCTCCCCTTTTCTGATCGCCATGCGGTACAGGGTGAGCTTAGAAAAACAAAGAGGCTATTTCGCCTATCTCTACCAAAAGGGCGAACAGACACTTGCACAAAAGAGTGTAAAGTGGTACTATACATTCAACTTTCCACCGATAATATCAGCGGCTACGAGGTTTTAGAACAAAATGGCTTGCCAGAACGGACAATCGAACTACAAACAGGAGGCTTCGCGAGCGTCGGTAGGCACTACCGCCGACGGCGTTGTATTGCGTCTCCGGTGTTCGTATTTCTGTAAAGCCTGAAAAACGACCTCCCCACTCTCTACGCAATCAACGCCGTCCCTACCGCTAAGGGGGCGGCTTTTTGTTTGTCGCCCTATTTTTCGTCTTTCCCTAACAATGGGAAAGCCCAGCACTATTTTGAGGAGAAACAGACCATGAATGAAGGAGCCAACGACGCACTCTACAAAGTACGTCATAGCGCAGCGCACCTACTCGCGCAAGCCGTAGGCGAACTCTACCCCGGCGTGAAGTACGCCATCGGACCCCCTATTGAGGACGGCTTCTACTACGATTTCGACCTGCCAGAACCGCTTGGCGAAGGCGATTTCGAGCGTATTGAGGCGAAAATGCGCGAGTTTGCGACGCAAGACCTCGCGCTAGAGCGAAGCGAACTGTCTCGCGAAGAGGCAAAGGTGCTACTCGCTAATCTCGGACAGCCCTACAAAGTAGAGCTGATAGACGATATTCCCGATGAAGAGGCTATCTCCTTCTACCGGCAAGGGGACTGGGCAGACCTCTGCCGGGGTCCTCACGTACCTAGCACAGGGCATCTCAAGCACTTCAAGCTCCTCCACACGGCGGGGGCTTACTGGCGCGGTAGCGAAAAAAACAAGATGCTCACGCGAATCTACGGCACGGCGTGGGAGTCGCAAGCCGACCTCGACGACTACCTGAACCGCCTAGAAGAGGCGAAAAAGCGCGACCACCGCGTTCTAGGGCGCGAGTTGGGGCTGTTTATGTTCTCACAAGATGTCGGCGCAGGGCTACCGCTCTGGCTACCAAAAGGCGCAATGCTTCGCGATACTCTTGTAGACTTTATGAAGAACGAACAGCTCAAGCGCGGATACCTACCCGTCGTAACGCCTCATATCGGCAACAAGCGGCTCTACATGAAGAGCGGGCATCTCAAAAACTACAACACCAAGATATTCCCGCTGATGGAGGGGAGCGAAGACGAAACTTATGTCCTCAAGCCCATGAACTGCCCCCACCACATCATGATATACGCCAATGAGCTTCGCTCCTACCGCGACCTACCCGTCCGCCTCGCCGAGTTTGGCACGGTATACCGCTACGAACAGACGGGCGAACTGACAGGAATGCTTCGAGTGCGCGGATTTACACACGACGACTCACATCTTTTCGTAACTCCTGAGCAACTAGAGGACGAGTTTCGATATGTTATTGACCTTATGCTCTTTACGCTGAAACGGCTTGGGCTACACGACTACCGCGTTCGCGTGGGAGTGCGAGACCCCAAAGACGACAAGTACATCGGTAGCGACGAGAACTGGGAGGCGGCGCAACGCGCTATCATCAACTCGGTGGAATCGTTGGGGATGGACTACGAGATAAGCGTCGGAGATGCGGCATTCTACGGGCCCAAACTCGACCTCATGGTGCGCGACGCTCTGCGGCGCGAATGGCAGATGGGGACGGTTCAGGTAGACTACAACCTTCCTGAGCGATTCGAGTTGGAGTACGTTGGCGAAGACGGTCAGCGTCACCGCCCGATTATGATACACCGCGCTCCGTTCGGTTCGCTAGATAGAATGATTGGTCTGCTGGTGGAACACTATGCCGGAGCGTTCCCGTTCTGGCTTGCGCCGCAACAGGTCTCCCTCATACCTATCGCCGACCGCCATGTCGGGTACGCGAAAGAGGTTCAAGAGCGTCTGCGCGTGGCGGGCTTCCGCGCCGCGACAGACGGGCGCAACGAGAAGATGGGCAAGCGAATTCGCGAAGCGGAGATGCAAAAAGTCCCCGTCATGCTCGTCATGGGTGATAGAGACATTGAGAACGGCACGGTGAGCGTGCGACGGCGCGGCGAGGGAGACCTCGGCGCGAAAACGGTCGAGGAGGCGATAGCCCTGTTTGGTGAATGGCGAGACGCGCCATAACTGAGGAATCCCTCTTTCCGCCCTACCTGCCCGTCCCCTCTCCTAATTAGGAGAGGGGACACAATAAAGAACAACAAAAAGAGGAGTGACTATGCTTTTCCGAAATTACGATGTGGAGCGCGACAAAGAGACGGCGCACCGAATCTGGCGCGAGATAGGCTGGCTAGAAAAGGGGCAAGAGGAGGGAATGGACTACTGTGTCAATGCAGGACGCGCCCTTGTCGCAGAGATAAATGGCGAGGCGGAGGCGTTAGTGCTTACCGCTCCTGGAACCATTCGCTATCTCGAAGAGGACTTGACACTAGGCGCAGTGACAGGGGTGACAGTAAGCCGTTTAGCCCGTAAACAGGGCATTGCTGGCAGACTAACCGCCAAAGCCATCGCTCAGGATGCAGAAGAGGGCGCTCTGGTCTCAGGGCTGAGTATGTTCGAGCAGGGCTACTACAACCAACTCGGCTTTGGCACAGGCGTTTACGAAAATCGCCTAAGTTTCGACCCCGCTCTCCTAACCGTTCAGGTGAAGGCGCGTATTCCCCGCCGCCTCACGAAGGACGACTGGGAGATAATACATAACGCCTGTCTGAACAGAATGCGAGGACACGGCAGTTGCAATCTCCTCCCAAGCGACCTTTCTAGAGCGGAAATAGGTTTTAGTAGCGACACATTTGGTTTAGGCTATTTCGATGGCGAAAATGGGGAGTTGACTCACTTTATTTGGTGCAAAGAGAAGGGTGAGAGCGGACCCTACATTGTCTATTTAGCCCGTTACCAGACCCACACGCAGTTTCTGGAACTGATAGCGCTTCTCAAAAACCTAGGCGACCAAGTGCGCCTGATAACCCTCAGAGAGCCGCCGAACATTCAACTTCAAGACCTGATACGTCAACCTTTCAAACATCGACAGGTGAGCAAAAAGTCGGAATTCGAGTCGGGTTCGTGGTCTAATGCCTACTGGCAACTGCGAATGAACGACATTCCCGGCTGCCTCGCGAAGACACATCTTGAGGGGAAAGCCCTCCGCTTCCAACTCCATCTTACCGACCCTATCGAAACACTGCTCGATTCGGAGCAGTGTTGGCGTGGTACAAGCGGCGACTATATCGTAACGCTTGGCGAAGAGTCCTCCGCTACACTAGGATCCGACGCAAGCCTTCCAGATCTGAAGGCTACCACGAACGCCTTCTCGCGCCTATGGCTAGGGGTGCGTCCAGCGACAGGGCTAGCCGTGACAGACCACCTTTCAGGCTCGCCTGAACTGCTGGCGCAACTCGACAAAACCCTGCGCCTACCCACGCCGCGCTTCGATTGGGAATACTAATGGACATCACCTCGCTACACGAATCGAATAAGTTCACATGGGACTTAACCGCCCTCAAGTATGAGCAAGAGCTTGAGGGCGAGGCGGAGTTTCTGCGTAATGGAGGCAACAGCCTGAAGTCCTGCGAACAGCGCCTGCTCCACGACCTCGGCGCGTGGTGTCATCGCGCCATACACCTACAGTGCGCGGGGGGCGTAGACACGCTCTCCCTCTGGAGGCAGGGCGCGAAAGAGGTGGTTGGCGTGGACATCAGCCCACGCATGATTGCCGTTGCAAAGCGGAAGGGCGAGATAGTAGAGGCTCCCGCGCAGTGGGTCGTCAGCGACATCCTGAACACCCCCTCCGAGTTGGATGGCTCCGCAGATTTAGTCTACACAGGTTGCGGTGCTATCTACTGGATGATGGATATTCAGGCGTGGGCGAATGTGGTTGCACGTCTCCTCAAACCCGGAGGGCGTTTCTTTCTCTATGAGGGGCATCCCCTTGATTGGGTGTGGGATACCGAATCTGAAACCTTCCAGTTCGATAGCGAACACGGCTACTACTTCGCAGAAAAACTGAGCGATAAGTGCTGGCCCCGCCCCTATTTTGAAAGCGAAGAGACGCTGGCGGAGGTGGAGCCGCAAGTACGGGCGAAGCAGTGGACGCTCGGCGAGGTGATAAATAGCCTACTAGGCGCAGGGCTACGTCTGCGGCATTTCGATGAGTATCCAGAGCCGTTCTGGAACCAATTTGAGAATATCCCCACGGAGACGCAGAGGCGGCTTCCGCACTCCTACACCCTCTATATGGAAAAATAACGGGGTTCCCTTTCCTCATCCTAGCAAATTCAGAACGCCCCGCGCAAGCCTCAAAACAAGCTTGCACGGGGCTTTTTGTGGGCTATGGAGGAGAACCGAGAATAATAGCGAATTATACAAACGGTAACAAGTATCTCGACTTTAGCCCTTTTATGCGGCTTGAGCGAGTATGTCATGAAGTCTACGCCATAGTTTCTCCGGAATTAGGCGTTGT
>JAPLCR010000288.1 GCA_026392135.1 Armatimonadota bacterium | reverse complement strand
CTTGAAGAGGTAGCCGTCCCCACCCCTGCCTCTGGAGAGGTGGTAATAAAGCTAGACGCTTGCGGTATCTGCGCTTCCGACATAAAGTGCTATCTCGGTGCCCCTCTGTTTTGGGGAGATGAAAACCGTAAAGGCTACATTCAGGCTCCCGTCACAGCAGGGCACGAACTGATTGGAACGGTGGTGGCACTCGGTGAGGGCGCAGGAGCGCGTTACGGACTGACACTGGGAGACCGCGCTATATCAGAACAGATTGTTCCTTGCAACGCCTGCCGCTACTGCCTTACAGGGAAGTACTGGCTCTGCGCGGTACACGATATCTACGGTTTTCACACCTACACTCAGGGCGGCATGGCGGACTATATGCTCTTCCCTGCCCGTGCCCTCAACTATAAAGTTCCTACCGACCTGCCCATTGAGAAAGCCGCGCTTATCGAACCTCTTGCCTGCTCTATGCACGCTGTCGAACGCGCCCTTATTGAGTTTGGGGATGTGGCGGTGATTGCGGGGGCGGGAACGCTCGGTTTGGGCATGGTCTCCTGCGCCCGCTTGAAGAATCCGGGGCTACTGGTGGTGGTGGATTTGAACGATGCACGCCTCGAACTGGCGCGTTCGCTGGGCGCGGATATTACGCTGAACCCAATGAAAGTAGATGTGGTGGAGGAGATTAGAAACCTGACCGAGGGCTACGGATGCGATGTCTACATTGAGGCGACAGGACACCCGGAAGCAGTGAATCAGGGGCTACACGCCATTCGCAAAGGAGGTAACTTCGTAGAATTTTCTGTAATGAAGGAGCCGACTACTAGCGACTGGACGATTATCGGCGACACGAAGGAGCTCAATATCTATGGGGCGCACCTCGGACCCGGCTGTTACCCCAAAGTGATAGACTACCTGCATCGGGGCTTGCTGAAAGTGGATGGTATTGTGACGCACCAGATACCCCTTGAAAAGTATGAGGAGGGGATTCAGATGGTGGCAGGTGGGCAAAACTCAATTAAAGTGCTACTGCGCCCAGATATGCACACAGGAGATCTGCCGCGTGAGTTCAGCACGCTGTAGAGAGAATCTACGTATAGGATCCCGTTGGGTGTTCGCCCATGAGCCTTCTTTGCCGGGGTGTCGCCTGAGCAAGAAGGGTTGGGTCGAAGCAAAAATGTAGGTAGGGTGCAAATCGCTGGGCAATCCAGCGATTTGCGTAGTGAACCTGAAGCAGGTAGCGAGTCTGGTTACTGCGGTTTGCAGTACCGCGGTGCCACACATCGCTCCGAAAAAGTAGAGCGTCTCCCGCTCTACAGATTACATTTTGTGCGGGCACTCCATTCCACTCCAACTCTTGATTGGGCTTCCGACCAGAGCGGTGGCTACCCGGAATAAACTGTGTTGGACCTAACTCTTCGTAAATATCATCAAGATAGTAGTGAGCAGTTGAGATAAAGATAGGAACTTCCACACGCGGGTCTGCAACAACATCTTCCGGTAGTGGGAAGGGGAGCCAATCGGCGTGTATCTCTTGGTCAGGGCGACCTGGTCCGGTCATCCATGCGGTCATCTGAATGATATGACAGTCGCTTCCGTGAATAGCTTCCGCTAATTCGATCACTCCGGGTATATCAAGGCAGTTGAGAAAGAGAGCATCTCGATTGAAGGTGCTGTTTATCGCCTTATTTAGAAACCCTGTGTTCTCTGGCGTTCCGTTCCAGTCGTAGTTCTCCGCGATAGGCTGCAGTCTATCCATACAGCCTCGTAACGCTACGATCGTTTCTGCACTGAGAATACCAGGGAAAAAGGCGAAGCCATCTCTTTTGATAGCTTCAACCTGACTATCGAGAGCCGAATAGGAGTGGAGAGTGAGAGCATCGGTCATTCTTGTTGTTGCCTGTCCTGTTGAAAGAGTTCAGTGTTCTGGGAAGCTTTACTTAACCTCACCCAACCTCTCCTAGCCCTCACCCTGCCCTGCGGGCATCCCTCTCCCAAGTTTGGGAGAAGGACTTGTCTGTCAGGTGGGCAGGTTCCTGCGGTAGGCTTATCAAAATAGGGAGAGGAGCCTTTGTGGGTTGAGATTGGGAGGCTTCACATAACCTCACCCAACCTCTCCTTCGCAAAGAAGAGGAGCCTTTGTGGGTTGAGATTGAGAAGTCTGTGCGTTGGGTTCCGAGTTTGGGGCTTTGTGTATTTTTTTCGCGTGTTTTGCGGTTTTGACTCCCATAACGTTGAACTCTTACGGCTTGTCTTCTGATGGGGTTAACGGAGGCTATCTGTTTGGACGTGCGTTTTACAAGCCTCTTAGTTTTGTCGCCCGTGCCACTCTATCAATCGCGAGGGCAAAAGCGGCAGTGCGAAGGTCGCAGATGTACTTCGTCTGAACCTCACGAATGTCTTTGTAGGCACTCTGCATAACGTGGCGTAGCTCTTTATTGACTCGCTCGATGTTCCAACGAAACTGCTGTAGGTTCTGCGTCCACTCGAAATAACTGACCGTTACCCCGCCCGCATTTGCATAGATATCGGGCAAAATAACCACGCCCTTTGCCTGTAGTATTGCGTCTGCTTCGGGGTCTGTAGGGTGGTTTGCCGCTTCAAGAACGTATTTCGCCTGTACGCGCTCCGCGTTTTGACTTGTGAGAACGCCTCCCAGTGCCGCAGGGATTACCACATCGCATGGTTCATAGAGCAGGTTTTCTGAAGGGAAGGCTTCCCCTCCGGTAAAGCCCTTTATTCCACTGTTCTGTGTCACATACTCCACTAGGGCGGGTATATCAATACCCGCAGGGTTGCGTATCGCGCCAGTCACGTCGCTCAGTGCTACGATTTTTGCGCCCTCCGCATAGAGCAGACGCGCCGTCCACGAACCTACGTTTCCAAAGCCCTGAATAGCGTAGGTTAGCGCGGAGAGTTTGGTTCCGTAGTCTGCGAAAAGACTCTCTGCGGCATAGAGTAGCCCGCGCCCTGTAGCCGCATCGCGCCCCTCTGAACCGCCAAGTTCGACTGGTTTGCCCGTTACAACTGCCGGGCTGTAGCCTTTGAACTTGGAGTATTCGTCCATCATCCATGCCATAGTTTGGGCGTTGGTTCCCATGTCGGGCGCAGGAATGTCGGTAGAAGGACCAATTAGGTCATGAATTTTTTGCGTGAAGATGCGTGTGAGGCGTTGAAGTTCTCCTGCGGATAGTTCACGCGGGTCACACGAGACACCCCCTTTTGCACCCCCGTAAGGAAGATTGACGACGGCAGTCTTCCATGTCATCAGTTGGGCAAGCGCGTTCACTTCGTCAATGTCTACGGAGGGGTGATAGCGAATTCCCCCCTTCATGGGACCCCGCGAGTTGTCGTGCTGAACTCGGTAGCCGATAAAGATAGCGAGGGAGCCGTCATCTCTGATAATATCGCACTCAACTTTTATCTCTCGGAAAGGAATAGTGAGCTGACGAATGGTGATTGCGTCTAGCCCTAGGAGTTGTGCCGCTCTTTGAAAGTAGGCATTGGTCGCTTCGATGGGTGTTATCACTGTTTAGTACCTCTCGGCTGGGAACGTGCTTACCAAGATAGCACAAAGAGTGCTACCTCTTTGTAGGGGGTAACACTCTCTGTTGACGGAGAGGACAGGATTCGAACCTGCGGACGTTTGCACGTCGCTTGTTTTCAAGACAAGTGCCTTCAACCGCTCGGCCACCTCTCCAAAGGTGTTTTCAGTATACCACAAAGAGAGCGTTGCGGGAAGAGGTTTCGCGCCTGCAAGCAGTGTTAGCGCGAGTGTGCAAAAGATTTGAAGCCTGAGAGCGTGTGCCCTCGTATACTATTTACAGCACGAGGAGACTGAGTTTTTGGAACTCAGCTCCAGTCGAGCAACGTAGAAGTGAAGTACACCTCTCTTTTATAACTGAGGTATCTATAGGAGATAATAACGTAGATGATGAACCATTTGGTATTCCAGACGGGTGGAGACTGGGATTCAACGACCCTTTTTGCCAACGGGGAGGAGTTTCTCGCGGCACAGCTGTTTGTGGAGGTCGTTGCAGGGCGGGACGAGTGGGGAGAGGCTGGTAATGGCGGTATCTACAATGGGGGTACGATAACCGCTATTGTACGCCCACAAGACAACCCCAACGAAGAGATTGGGATTTTTCCGGGTAGGCTAGAGCTCACGTTTCCGGGGCATAGCCTTATTATAGAGAATGACCATCCCGGTTTTGCGTTCGAGATGACCCGCGTCTGGTTTGATGGACATGATGTTACGAACGTAGTTCTTGATATTCATGTAGACATCAACGCCATTGAAGACATTGTGCGGGGTTATATCACACTCTATCGTTCACACTGGATAGTCCGTGACGAAATTGCGACATATAACTTGATTTAGGAGCATTGCTGACAAGTTAAAGGTTTCTACTTTGTTGCACCCCCTATTGCCCCTGTCAAGCGGAGAAAGGGAGTAGGCTGTACCATAGCGGCAGGAAACCTCCTCTCATTTAAAAGAAGAAGAGGCGATTACCCGCTCGTAGATGTACCTCGGGGTTCATTCTTTTATGGGACTTACTCTGGAATAAGTCTTCCAGTTGAAAACCAG
>JAPLCR010000077.1:1953-7539 GCA_026392135.1 Armatimonadota bacterium | reverse complement strand
AACCTCTAGGGAAAGGGAGACTATCGCCCAACGGAGTCGTCTTCCGCCCTAGTCACTCCTCGCCCAGAATTGGGAGAGGGGACGGGGGTGAGGGCTTCTGGTTTTCAACTGGAAGACTTATTCCAGAGTAAGTCCCTAAAACTCCTCTCCTTTGCGAAGGAGAGGTTGGGTGAGGTTATGTGAGGATTCTCACAACCCTGAACTCATACGTAACGAGTTGTGCTAGTTTTTCATGTAGTTTGTTTACCGGGTAAAACATAGCCCAAAGGCACGAATCCTTGCTCGGTTTGGCATATTCCTTACCTATTTTGAGGTTCTATACACAATATCGAGCGCGAAATATGCCAACCTGAACTGTATTCTCGCTTCTTCGAGTGCCGCATTGCGCTGACCGCGCAAAGCACGGGGCTTTAGGCAGAAACTAGCACAACTCATTAGATAGTTTACCGCGATTCTTCAAAACCGTCAATATGTTGAAGAGAGCGTCAAAAACACCATTTTACAAAGTCAGAATTTTATGCTAAAATACACCTATCAATGCAAATATGTCAGCAAGGTGAACACAACATGACCGAAAACCTAACAAAGCAAATCGCGCCAGAGGAGTTAGGGCGCAGGTTGGCGGAGGCGCGGCGGGGTCGCAACCTCTCGCAAGAGGAGGTCGCCCAGCAGTTGGGGGTATCGCGCCCTACGCTCGTCGCTATTGAGAAGGGGAACCGCCCCGTCAAGCCCGCGGAACTGATACAACTCGCCCAACTCTATGGGCGTTCCGTGCATGAGATGGTCAGCCAACGCGAGTTTATAGGCGATTTCACGCCCCACTTTCGCTTGAATCAGCCTACGGAGGTGGCGCGGGAGGCGGTGGAAGAGGCGGTTAGCACCTTTCAGAAAATATGCGAAGACTACCTCTCGCTAGAGACTCTGCTGAACGCGCATAAGCCGCGCTACTCTGCGCCCGACCTCTACACGCAGGGCGGCTTGAGCGCACAGTCCGCCGCCGAAGAGGTGGCTACGCTGGAGCGTTCCCGTCTTGGTTTGGGGTTGGGGCCCCTCTCCAACCTGCTAGAGACTCTGGAGAACGATGCGGGATTGCGTGTCTTTATACTGCCGCTGAACGAGTTCAAGATAGCAGGAATGTTCGTCTACACGGACGGACTAGGCGGCTGTATTCTCGTGAACGGAAGCCACCCGCAAACGCGGCAAAATTGGTCTATGGCGCATGAGTACGCCCACTTTTTGATGGATAGGTACAAGGAGGATGTCGCCATTCTCTTCGAGTATGAGCGCAAGCCCCGTGCCGAGCAGTTCGCCGACGCTTTCGCCGCGCACTTCCTCATGCCCTCTGCGGGGCTACGTCAGCGCTTTCGGCGCATTGTGCAGAGCCGAAAAGATTTCACCGTCGCCGACCTCTGCCACTTGGCGGAGCAGTACGCGGTTTCGGTAGAGGCGATGACGCGCCGTCTACAAAGTTTAGGGTGTGTACAGAGCGGAACGTGGGAGCGTCTTAGCGGGCAGGGTTTCGAGAGCGGACGAATGCGTGAACACCTAGGCTTGACTCCTACTCCGCCTCAGCCCCAACGACTGCCGGAACGCTATGTCCGCCTTGCGGTTCAAGCCTGTGAAGAGGCGCGAATTAGCGAGACGGAACTAGCGCGTTTGCTACGCTGTAGCCGAGTGGAGGCGCGGGAGACCGTGAACCGATTAGTCCGCCTAGAGGATGTCAACGCTTCCGGCGAACCCTACCAAATTGACCTCGACTTTGGCGACGCGCTCGCCCTGACCCCGGCGGAGCGAATGTAATGCCGCAAGAGCAGGGGCTAATATGGGACGCTTGCACGTTACTCAACCTTATCGCCACAAAGCGAGCGAGCGAGATACTGACCGCGCTTGCCTCTCCCTCCTACGTCGTTCGAGAGGTGCGCGAAAGGGAGGTTCTCTATCTGCGTCCATTACCAGAAGATGACCCGCAGGGCAAACTTATCAAGGTTGACTTGGAGCCGTTGTTCAGCACGGGCGTTTTGCAAGAGGTGGAGATGACGGAAGAGGAGCAGAGGCTATTCGTAATGTTCGCGAGCGAAATGGACGACGGGGAGGCGCGTTCCACCGCCGTAGCCGTGCAACGGGGTTGGCGGCTTGTCACAGATGACAAAGTGAGTCTGCGTATCGCTAGAGAGTACAGTCCTGCCATCCCCACTCTGACAACGCCAGAGTGGGTGAAGGCTTGGGCGGAGAAGGCTCCCGCGAAAAAGGAGACTCTTTCCGAGACGCTTCGGCGTATAGAGGCTTGCGCTAACTATACTCCCCGCCGACTACATTCGTTAAAGGCTTGGTGGGAGGCGAACACGCTTTGACCGCTTATCTCAACTACTCTACAAAGCAGAATTCGTTCGTCATCATCAAGAGTTGAAGGTACTTCTCCCAACGAGAGAAGTTCTGTTGGGCAATGGGACCTCCAAAATCCGACTCTGCTGACCACGACAACAGCCGACCAAGGGCGACGGTTTTGGCTCCGCTCCCCTGCATCTGTTTTATAGTAGGCACCCACGTAAAGCCATCGAAGTCCTGAGAGCCTCTACAGTCCACTACAAAGTCAAGAGTATCTCCCTTTTTCACTTCAATGTCCTGCACGCTCGTATCTGCCCGCCCCGCGTGAGCGTTCCACTCTCCTATTTTCCCAATTCGGCTAGAGACAATCGTCCCACGCACGCCATCGCCTTGCTTTTCAGGGTGATACAGACTCCCTTCAATCTTCACACTACCGTCTATCGGAGAGACCCAGCGGCGAATAGCCGCGTGTTGCAAGTCTGCCCCCGGATGACCGCCCTGCTTGTTGAGCATAAGGTAAGAGAGTTTGCTATCAGGGAAAGCTGCGCTTCCTTGCCATTGAGCTCCAGACCAGTGCGGAAGTGGAGTAAAGTTCGTTACTTTCTGCCCCCCCACGCCTCCATAACCGTACTGCCAGACAGGAGCCGCCGCAACGGAGGGTTTACTAATGAACTGGAGCGCGAGCTGTATCTCTATAGGAGTAGGAGCGCGTTGGAAGAGGATATCATACGCCTTCTTCACTCTCCCCTCGTTGGAAATACCGTTAAACTCGATGCGCCCTGCCATATTACGCACAACCTCCATCACAAACGGGCTATTCAGCATATAGAGTGCCTGTTGGGGAACGGTGGTCTTGAATCGTTGGGGCGTACTTGAGTCGGGGCTAGCAAGGTCGAAAGTACGGAATATACCCGGCAGGTTCTGCCGCTCTATGAAGCTATAAACAGTACGTCGTTTCGTATACGGCGCATTTAGAATGTCTACAGAAGCCCCCCCTAACTTGGGATCCAGTTGCCCCGAAACATTCAAGAGCGCATCGCGCATCGCCTCAAAATCGAGCCTAACACGGCTCTGCCTCCAAACAAGTCGGTTTTCTGGGTCTAATACGAAGGCTTTAGGGTTATTCTCGCTCGACTGCTTATAGGTGTTCGAGAGAAGTATCCACTTATGAAGCTTCTTGAGCGACCATCCCTCCTCAATAAACCGCGCCGTGAGGTAGTCCAGCATTTCAGGGTGTGTGGGGAGTTCACCACGTGTACCAAAGTCGCTGGGAGTACGAACGAGGGCGTTGTCAAAATGGTGCATCCAGACTCGATTGACAAAGACGCGCCCCGTCAATGGGTTGTCGTTACTGGTGATGGATTCCGCTAGTTCAAGGCGACCACTCCCCTTCTTGTAAGGGGCAGTCTCTGAACCACCAAGAACCGCAAGGAAGTGTCGGGTTGTTGTCTCACCGCGATTGCCCGGGTTACCACGAAGAAAGACATAAGGCTCAAGAGCAGGAAGCTGTTCCTCTAACGTATGCGCGAACTCAGGAGCCTTGGGAGGTGACTTCTTCATCTCCGCAATCTCCTGTTTGAGGGTACTCAGGCGGTTTCTTACCGCTTCCTCAAAGGCAGGGAAGAGAATGGGAAACTCTTTATCGTTCGGCTGGGCATCTACGCGCAAAAGCTGTAATGTGTTCTGAAGCTGCTTAGAGAGGGTCTGGTACGAAGGGCGCGAACTTGCTTTAGAACAGTATCGTCACGCTCACGCTCTGCCGTTACCAGTTTTTTCTGATAGGTCTCATAAGGTTCTCTCAACTCCTTAGGAGAGATTATCACAGGCGGGTCTGGCTCACGGGTGCTTGCGAGAATCCCGTACATGGAGTAGTAGTCTTTCGCCAAAATGGGGTCGAACTTATGGTTATGACACCTAGCGCAAGCTATAGAGAGTCCCATAAGCCCACGCCCAATGGTGTCAATACGGTCATCGGTAATGAGGACAATGTCATTTAGGAAGCGACGCCCTAGCGTAAGGAAGCCTAGTGCCGCAAGGTTGCGGTGGTCATCGCCCATTGGCATAAGGTCAGCCGCAAGTTGGTACTTTACAAATGTATTGTAGGGCATATCCTCATTCAATGCCTGAATCACCCAGTCACGATAGTTGTAGGCGTGATGATAGACAGGGTCGGAGACGAAGTTGTAGCCCCTTGTGTCGGCATAACGCGCCACATCAAGCCAGTAACGTCCCCACCTCTCCCCATAGCGAGGTGAGGCGAGGAGGCGGTCAATTACCGTCTCGTAAGCGTTAGGAGACTTATCCGCGAGGAAACCTGTGGTCTCTTCCGCTGTCGGGGCTATCCCCGTAAGATCGTAGGAGACGCGGCGCAAAAGGTTACGCCGATCAAGAGAAGGGGAGGGATTGAGGTGTTTCTGCTCCAGCTTGCTCAGTATGAACGCATCTACCGGAGTTCTCACCCATGCCTTGTTTTTGACGACAGGTATGGGGGGCTTTTTCACAGGATGCAACGCCCACATAGACTGCTTGTCTGCCGCAGGGCTGTTCGCGCCTTTCGTGTCCGACGCTTTCGAGCCGGGCCAAGGCGCACCTATCTCCACCCACTGGGTCAAAATCGCACTCTCCTCTTTGGAGAGTTTACCGGCGGGGGGCATCTTCACCTTTCCATCGTAGCGAATGACCTGAATGAGAGGGCTATTGTCGGGCTTACCGGGAATAACGGCAGGTCCAGCACTATTCCCCTTGATAGTGTGCGCCAACGAGTCAAGACGTAGTCCTCCCATCTGTTGCTTTTCGCCATGACAGCCAAAACAACGCTGAAAGAGAAGAGGACGTACCTTTGACTCAAAAAATTCTATCGTCTCAGGTTTCAGTTTCTCTTTTTGAAGGGTATCATCACTAACAGCAGGGGTGCTTGCTATAGAGAATCCTACAAGGGCGACTAGCCCGAAAAGACCGCCAATACTAAATCGGTTTATCTGCATCTCTTACCCACTCCTCCCACAAAGGGAATAATACGAATTTTCCTACTGAAAAGTGTGACACATAGCCTTCTATTTTGTTACCCCTCAATGGGGATTTCTAAAAAACAAAAAAAAAAAGAGAAGCGATTTCCACCTCTGTCTCGTCGTATATAGAGAGAGTGTTTGGAGACAGGGCGGAATCAAGGGTATTATGCAAGCGAATAGAGACAACTTCCCCGCAAGGGAGGCTTTTACAGAAGGGCAGAGGCAGTATTCGCTCGGACATCTCTCCGAAGCG
>JAPLCR010000077.1:615-1833 GCA_026392135.1 Armatimonadota bacterium | reverse complement strand
TCATCCCAAACCTCCGCGTAGAGCGTGGGCTTGCTTGCGAAACCTGTGCCGACTACCTTGTCGAGGCGGAGCAGTATCCAGAAGCGGCGAGCCTCTTTCAAGAGGCGGTGAATGTCTATCAATCTACCGGAAACCCGGCAGTAAAAGTGGAGGATTGCGCCCGTAAAGCCGTAGCCGCTATCAACGCCCTACGCCTCCATCCAGAAGAGCGTCTACAGCTCCTGATTGCGCGGCACGAGCGTCAGCGTCAGCAGTTAGCTCTCCGAGAGAATACAGAAACGGAACAGGCGAGCATTTTAATACAGATAGGTCAAATCTGTGTGCGGCGTGAACGTTATCCTCAAGCATACGAGAGCTACGAAGAGGCACTGCGCCTCCTGCTAATGGTGTCTCCGGGGTCTCTCTCTCTGCTATATACTCAGGGTGTGTGCCATCATCAACTCGGCAACCTCGCCTTTTACCGTTTCAAGGACTTTCTGAGTGCAGCGGCACACTATCGTACTGCGCTTGCCGATTTTGAACCCTGTCAGGAGTTAGAGGAGTACGACGCGACGGCAGCCGATATGTGCCGCTATACACTAGCAGAGGTTGTGGCTCGCATAGAGAGTATCTCGCCTGACCCTTTACGTCAAGAGGAGAGTGAGTAGCCATGTCTATACGTATCTTTCGTCTCCCCCTATTCCCCTTGAATCATGTTCTTTTTCCACAAATCCCGCTCCCTCTTCACATTTTTGAAGAGCGTTACAAGGTGATGGTTCGGGAGTGTATAGAGAAGGAGGAGCCTTTCGGCATCGTATTGATACAGGAGGGGAGCGAAGTCGGTAAGCCTGCGAAGCCCTACTCTATCGGTTGCACCGCTCGAATCGTGAGCGTCAAGGAGATGGAGGGGGGGAGGCTGGAGCTTCTCACCGTAGGAGAAGAGCGTTTTCGCCTCCTTGAACAGAGGGAGACAGAGGTTCGCATCACGCAACGAGGAGAGAGTGCTTCTAAATTTGGGGATGCTTACCAGTCTTACCTCGTCGGATATGTAGAGCGGTTGGAGGAGGAGCCTTATGATAAGGAGAGCCTACAGTCCTCTGCAAACGAGGTTTTGGGGCTTTTCATCCACTATCTGCGTTGTTTGGCGACCTATGCCGACACGCCTCTCCCGCCTATCGAACTCCCCAATGACCCTGTCGCACTGACCTACTATATTGGTGCGATTATGAAACTGCCTCT
>JAPLCR010000077.1:0-545 GCA_026392135.1 Armatimonadota bacterium | reverse complement strand
GAGGTGAAGCAGAGGCTTCTCAGCCTGACGAACACCCAGTCGCGCCTTGAGATGGAAGACCAGCTACTGCGCTATCAGATAGCTCAACTGGAAGGGTATGCAGGTTCGGAGGAGTGGAAGGTGGAGCCAGACCACCCTATCGTCCCAGACACCCCTGAACTGGTGACACGCATGAGAAAAGAGGACTGGCGACGCTACTTCAAGGAGGGGCGCAACTAATTTTCAGCTAGAGATACCCCCTACTCTGGCAAGTTTATTTGGGTTTTGGGTTGACAGCCTCTATAATAGGCTTAACCGCTTCTGCAAGTTTTTGTACAGCCTTTAGGTTCAACTTATCCTTTACAATAAATGCCTGCTCAACTGGAGACGTATATATTTTTTCTACAGAGTCCACAATAAACTTAGCATACTTCGCTTGAGCATCAACCCCATCACCTAACATTTTTTGTAACTACTCAGGCTATCTCGCTGGGAAACGAGGTTTCCCTTTGAGTAGAAGTTGTAGTGCAGTCAATACCGATTGTCCCTGCTTGCGTAGGGTTGAG
>JAPLCR010000182.1 GCA_026392135.1 Armatimonadota bacterium | reverse complement strand
GACATTAAGGGCGAAGCGATTCATAAGATGAAGAAGTAGCGTAAGGAGGGGGCGACATGAACGACCTCTATTCGGAAACAGCGGATTCTCTCATAGAGATATATACCGATGAGCGTATCGCGGAGTTTCTTCTGAATAATGCCATAGATTACGAGGACTATCTGTCTGCGCGTGAAGAGGTGAAGGCGTTGGGGCTTGACCCTGACGCTATTAAAGCCCTCACCCCCGTCCCCTCTCCCAATTCTGGGCGAGGGGTGACTAAACCGTAAGGTGATTTCGCTTGTTAGAGGCTTTTGAGATTAGGTTGGAAGGCTTGCTCTCTCACACACGCTATCCGCGAACGGAACCACTTTTGGGGACGCACCGAAGTCTACCCTTGTGAAGGGGGAGATTTAGAGGGGGTGGCTGGGTTCAGTGCGATAAGCCTTCCGCACTGCCCCAAAGCCACCCCATCCCAACCCTTGCCCCTTCACAAGGGGAAGGGCGAATGCCTATGACGAAAGGCTTCCGCGCTCCTCAAAGCCTATCAGCGTAGACAGACAGAAATCTCCTCTTTGCGAGGGGGAGAAGGAATCGACAGCCACCATCGCGAATTCACTGGTATCAAATTGCTAAGAAGATCAATCACTATGAAACGAATAATGGTTCTACGCGCTGTTTTCTGTGGCGTGTTTATGGGGATGCTACTAGGAGTATTCACTCCCGCTCAGGCTCAGGTCGGCAAGGTTTGGGCGTGGGGAGACAACTACTATGGTCAACTGGGCGATGGAACCAATACCAGCAAAAGTTCTCCTGCTCAAGTTCCTGGTCTCTCAGGGGTACTCCAACTTGTGGGCGGCGGCGGTTTCTCTCTCGTGTTGAAGTTAGATGGAACTGTTTGGGCGTGGGGAGATAACTACTATGGTCAACTGGGTGATGGAACCAATACCAGTAGGAGTACTCCTGTCCGAGTGTCTGGGCTTACCAATGTGGTACAGGTAGCCGTGAGTGCTGCCCACTCCCTTGCCATCAAATCAGATGGGACAGTATGGGCGTGGGGTGACAATACCTCTGGTGAGGTTGGAGATGGAACTGGTGGCGATGGAACTGATAACTTTAATAGGAACACACCCGTACAAATCTCAGGGCTTACTGGAGCGGTACAGGTAGCAGGAGGTTGGGGACACTCTCTTGCTTTGAAGTCAAACGGAACCGTCTGGGCATGGGGAGCCAACTCCAACGGGCAACTGGGAGATGGAACGACTACCAATCGCAACGTTCCAGTTCAAGTCTCTAACTCCCATTTAACTGGTGTGGTTCAGATTGCTGGCGGAGGTATCCACTCTCTCGCATTAACGTCGGATGGACTTGTATTGGCGTGGGGAGACAATACCTATGGTCAGATAGGAGATGGAACGTTCGGGGAACGACATACACCAACTTATGTTTCTGGTTACACTTATCTACAGATAGCAGGAGGTGGTGGGCACTCTCTCGCGTTGAAGTCAGATGGGAGTATGTGGACATGGGGGCGCAACGACTCGGGGCAGTTAGGTGATGGAAGCAACAGGAACAAATCTGGCCCTTTGCAGGTAGCTGGTCTCACAGGAGTAGTGCATCTTGCAGGAGGTGGTGTTCATTCGCTTGCAGTCCAGTCAAATGGAAGCGTTTGGACATGGGGAAACAACACCAACGGACAGTTGGGAGATGGCACAAACATCACCAAATACACTCCTGTTCAGACCGTTACTCTCAAAGGTCAAAACCTTCTATCGTCGGGATATGGTCATAGCCTCTCTCTTCAATCCTTTGTGTTAGCCACTACAATAAGCCCCTCAAACCTTACCCTCGGCTATGGAGTTCCTATAACCCTCTCCGCAACTATCAAGAACGCAATGGGCGGACTTCTTCTCAATACACCTCTTACCTTTGCGCTCGATGGAGTCGCTCTCGGAACTACCAACACGGATGCTGCGGGAACCGCGCATATCGCTGTGCCAAACCCGCTCGCTCTGACTATTGGAAAGCATACGTTCACTGTTACCTTTGCAGGAGACAGGTTGTATAAGGCTTACAAGAAGACGGGGTCGCTCACCATTACGAAGGCAGTGACCTCCATTACCGTTAAAACGGTTACTGGCAGACCCGGCGATACAAAGCCCCTTACCGCTACTCTCAAACGCAACTATGACAACTCTCCCCTCTCCTCAATACCGCTTACTTTCAAGATTGACGGAAACGCGATAGGAACGGCGACCACCGATGGGACGGGAACCGCTACCCTCTCCTATAAGTTCGATGAGACCTACCCTGTCGGTTCGCACATCCTCACCGCAGAATACACGGGAGATGATGCCTACAAAGCCTATACTGGCAAGGGAACTCTCAAAGTAGCCAAAGCCACCACCAAGTTACTCGCTTCGTCGGCATCGGGTAAAGCGGGAGCGACGGTCACACTGAAAGCGAAACTGACGCGCAAATCCGATAGTGCTTTCTTGACGGGAAAGACAATTCGCTTCAAAATAGACGATACGGAAGTAGGGAGCGTAGCGACAGATGGGAACGGATTGGCGGCGCTGAGTTACACTATCCCTAACACATGGGGCGCGGGGCTTCACCTTATTACCGCTCTCTTCGATGGCGACGCTTTCTATCTCAATGTAGGGGATGACAGCAAGACTTTGACGGTGAAATAGGCTTATCGCACTGACCCATCCACCCCCTCTAAATCTCCCCCTTCACAAAGGGGAGACTTGCAATGCTCCCGTTTACCGCCGACTTTTGAGGAGTGCAGAAGCCTTCCGTCATCGGCATTCGCCCTTCCCCTTGTGAAGGGGTAAGGGTTGGGATGGGGTGGCTAGGGGTAGCGCAAAAGCCTTCCATCATAGGTACTCCCCATTATGAAATGGGATGGATGATAGAGACCTCTGAATTATCAAGAGTTGTCTTCAAGTCGTAATAAGCGCTAAAGCCGTCTCTCCACCAGGGTATGGGAGACGCTCAGGAGATACAGAAATGTCCAATCAACAAGTCGCCGTTCTCAACCCTGTCGAACTAACGATTGCGGAGAGTTGCAAGGCGCTAATAACCCCGGAAGAGATGACTAACCTTGAGTGTCTGGCGGAACTGTGCCACGCGGAGGCGCGTAACTTCGGGATAGGCGTTCAGCGCATTGAGGTGCGCGAATACCCTTATGAAGAGAACGAGATACTATTTCTTGTTCGGCTGGACATAGAGGAGGGGGAGCGTGTCAACGACTTTCTCACGGATTTTACTCCCCCCTCAGAGAACTGGTTCACCTCAAGAGACGCTTCTTTTGCGGCAGACCGCTTCCATATATTCATCATAGGGAGAGCGAGGGAGTGACCGAAGCGCAGTCTGTTGCAATGCTGGAAGCTATAAACGAAATTTACAAAGTAGCCGAAGAGAAGTCTTGCGAGATACGCTACCGCTTAGTTGTTAGTCGCGTATACTATCTTGTGTTCCTCACTGCGCGGGATAAGTACCGCGTGACTGACGAAACGAGCGATGTACATGGAGAGACATGGCGAAAAGCGCGGAGCCTGCTTTCCATACTTGCGAAAGAACACTATAATGCGCTCTGGGGCTACCGAAGAACCGCCGATTACCGTCTTACGGAGGCAAGCACGACTAACGGCTCATGGGCGGATACCGCAAGGTACGCCGTAAAAAAGGCGCAATGGCTCTGCGACCAGATAAAGCGAAGTTAGGCGGAAAATCTCTCCCCAACCCATTTCCGTAGCGCAAAAATCTTCCGTCATAGGCATTCGCCCCTCCCCGCGGCGGGGAGGGGTTGGGGAGAGGTTGCATCCGCTCGCCACATCTATCATCACTATCAAGAGGAGTTCGTTCATGCAAAAACTCAACATCCGCCTCGCCGCTCTCCTGCTCTGCGCCCTGCTTGCGGGGTGTGGCGGTTCGCCTCCGCAAGAGAAAAAAGCGGACGCGCCCGACAAGGGAGTGCAAGCCGCAGGACTCAAGGTCGGACTCGTGATGGACGAGGCGGGCATTGACGACAAATCGTTCAACGCCGCCGCCAACGAGGGGCTACAACGCGCCATTAAAGAGCTAGGCGTAGACAAAGACAAGGCGCGTTGGATACAGTCCAAAACGAACGCGGACTACAAAACGAACCTCACCCAACTCGCGAATCAGGGGTACGACCTCGTGGTGGCGATAGGATTCTCTATGCTCGACCCGCTCAAAGAGGTAGCCCCGCAGTTCCCGAACACCAAGTTCGCGATAGTGGACAGCCCTGCGCCCGAAGGTCTTGCGAACTGCGTAGGGCTAACTTTTCGCGAAGAGCAAGCCACGTTTCTTGCGGGCTATCTCGCCGCCTCCATGAGCAAAACGCACAAAATCGGCTTCGTCGGCGGGCAAGAGATACCCCTTATCAAGAAGTTCGAGGCGGGGTATCGCGCTGGCGCGAAGACCGCCGCCCCGAATAGTCAGGTTCTCACCACCTACACCAACACTTGGAACGACCTCAACCTTGGCAAAACGCAGGCAATGCAACTCTTCGGGAACGGCGCGGATATACTTTTTCATGCGGCGGGTAAGAGCGGCTTAGGCGTGATAGAGGCGGCGCGTGAGAAGGGCGTAGGCTACTACGCTATCGGCGTTGACCGCGACCAAGACGACGTGGCTCCGGGGCGCGTGCTAACCAGCATGGTCAAGAAGGTGGATACCGCCGTATACGACGCTATCAAGAAGGTGAAGAGCGGCGAATTTAAGGCGGGAACGTGGGTCTACGACCTCAAGCAGAACGGGGTCGGGCTGTCTGAGCGCAGATTCACGAAGCAGGACATCTCCCCCGCCATCACCGCGAAACTAGAGAAACTGACGAAGCTGATTGCAGATGGCAAAGTCGTTCCGCCGACAACCATTGAAGAAGTCGCGAAGTTTGCGCCTCCCAAAATAGAGTAGTGAGCTACGTGCGCGTAAAAGTTCAGGGTTATGGAAATCAAGCCTCGCAACACGCAATAAATGCATACAAGCCCTTTACTTGGAACAACACGCACAGGCTTCTAATCTCAAACCACGAAGGCTCCTCTCCTTTGCGAAGGAGAGGTTGGGTGAGGTTATGTGAAGATTCCCATAACCCTGAACTCTTACCATATGCACCCTGATGATGTTGCTCTTTTTACCATATAATCCTATGTTGTAATGAAACATGGGCTTATACCTCAGCCCCCTCTTCTAAAAGAGAGGCGTTCTCGTGTGACTTAAACTCCCTCTCCCTCTTGAGGGAGAGTTCTGTTGTGTGTTTGAATAAAATACAAGGCTCGATGTCTCTGTAGCAAGGAAGCACGGTTGAGGTCGGCAAAGGAGTGTGATTTTTGACAGATTCGACTTCGGAGTTGAAAATGGTTCCTGAAGGGCTATCGTTTTCTCCACAGGCATTCATGCAACCCCCTAAAGAGACGAGTATCTTCGTCATTTTTGGGGCTTCAGGCGACCTGACACACCGCAAACTTATTCCGGCTCTCTACAACCTCGCCTGCGCTAAAATGCTTCCAGAAGCGTTTCATGTTGTCGGCTTTGCGGTAACACCTATGGACGACGAGCAGTTCCGTGAGGAGATGCGAAAAGCCGTCCAGAAGAGTACAGAGGCATCGGAGTTTAGCGAAAGCGTTTGGAACGAGTTCGTGCAGGGACTTCACTACATTACCGCAGACTTTGAGGCTCCGGAGGGGTATCAACGCCTCCAAAAACTTATCAATGAGAT
>JAPLCR010000320.1 GCA_026392135.1 Armatimonadota bacterium | reverse complement strand
GGAACTCGCCTATATTCTGTGTTTTCGCTAAATTCATGACTCAGAAGGTGGATGAATTGCGAAAGAGGAGAGTTTGCGTCCTTCTGAAAAGTCTATTCTATAGGGGCGAACAGAGTGTTCGCCTAATGTGACATTGTCGAAGTAGTTACGGTAAGAGTTCACACGTATGGGATAAAACCGTGAAACACGTAAAAATACACAAAGCCCCAAACTTGGAACAAAACGCACAGACTTCCCAAGCTCAAACCACAAAGACTCCTCTCCTTTGCAAAGGAGAGGCTGGGTGAGGTTAAGTGAAGAAAGCCTATCCAGCTTGTAGACAAGTCCTTCTCCCAAACTTGGGAGAGGGATGCCCGCAGGGCAGGGTGAGGGCTAGGAGAGGCGGAGTGAGGTTGAATGAGAGACATCGAAAAACAGAGGTAAGGACTATGACACCGGAAGAGAAGTTTCTATTCGATTTGCAAGGCTTTCTCGTTGTGAAGAACGTACTCTCGAAAGAGGAGATGGCGGTTCTGAATGCGGTCTTAGACGAAAAAGTAGCAGGAAAACAGCACGAGTGGTATACGGAGCGAGTCTCGAACTGGGGAAAGCCCTTTCAAGATTTACTGGATCACCCCAACCTGCTTCCCTACATTATCGAACTGGTACATGAGAAGTTTCGCCTCGACCACGACTACTGTATCTGCATGGACAAGGGCAACCATAGAGCGCATCTGCACGGCGGTGAGGGACACGAGAGCGATCACTGGTACAAGGTTCGTAATGGGCAGATACGCAATGGGCTGACGGTCTTCGCCTATGTGCTTACCGATGTTCCCGAAGGAGCGGGGGGCTTCACCTGTATACCGGGTACGCACAAGAGTCAGTTTCTGGATGGCATACCCCGCGATGTCTTGACACAAGATTCACGCCCCTCCTACGTTCTACAGCCGCCCGTAGAGGCAGGCTCCGTCGTTATCTTTACGGAGGCACTGGTACACGGAACCCGCCCCTGGCAGGCTGACCACCAACGTCGCGCACTGCTCTATAAGTTCAGCCCCGGTCACTCTGCGTGGTCTCAGAAATACTACTCGGCGGAGGAGTACACCGACCTCACGCCTCAGCAGAGGCGGATACTGGAGCCGCCGAGCGTGGGAAGCCGTAAGGATGTGGTACAGAGCGGGTAGCTACGCCTACGAGTTTGGCGTAGTGTAGTAGCGGCGCGTCACAAGGCGGTACGCGAAAACCACGAGTAGCCACAGCGGAGAGTAGACCACCACCCAGATAAGCAGGAGGACAGGGACTCGCGCCGCCGATACGAAGTTCTCCTGCGCCATCTGCGCTGTCTCCTTTATCTGGTCGACGAAGCCGCCCGTCTTCACTGGGGCGCTCTCTTTGGGCTTTTCGCGTAGCTCCAGCGTCACATCGGAGAGTCGCGCCGATCTTTTGAGCAGTTCCAGCCGTCCCTCGGCTTGCGCTATCTGCACTTTCAGGTCGCGAACCTCCTGACTCGCTTCGTTTCTCTGCTGTCTGCTACGAGCGGCTTGCAGGTTCTGCCGCGCCTCCTCCGCCTGTTGCGTGAGGGACTTCCGCTCCTGCGAGGTGTCGCTGATGTTTTCGGTCACGTCCTCGCCCGTGATGCTCTTGGCTTTGACTATCCCCTGCTTGGAGGCGCGACTGAGAAACGAATCAAAGTCGTTGACGGGAACCTTTATCGTCAGGTTGGCGGTCTTGGTTCCGTCGTCGTTCGTAGTAAGTTGGTTCTCCGCGACATAGCCGCCCTTCGTCTCCTTCACCATCATCTCCACCGCTTCGCTGGCGCTCTCCGCGCTCTTCACCTCTACCGTCAGGGTGGCGGTGCGGTGTACGTCGCGGGTGATATTTGCGACGGAGGAACGGGCTTTGGCAGATTCGGCAGGGTTAATGGGCGAAGTAGCTTGTACTTGAGGAGCCGCTGACGATAGCGTTTGCATATTGCTATATGACTTATTTGTTATACCAGTGCTACCTCCGCCAAAGCCTCCACCGCCAGTGCCACCCCCACCAGTCCCCCCGCCGCCAACCGCCTTGCCGTCGTGAGAGGGCGGCGCTTTCATCATATCTGACGCATGACCATCCGGCATCGGAGACGCAGGGGCGGACATCTTCGCCATCGCGTTCCCTGCTATAGAAGTGCCTGCAACCTCTCTCGCCACGCTATCCGTCCGTTGCCCACTATGAAACAGCGGCGCAAGGAAGAACCACGCCACGAGAGACGCGGAGGCTGTCCCCCAGATAATGAGGGGCTTGCGCTTCGTTCCGCGCCATCGCTCTCTGAAATTCGGCTTTGCGGAGAGCGGCGAGTCGGCGGGGGCACTTGGAACGCCCGCAAGCAGTTTGTCTCGCAAAGTAGGCTCTAGGACGGTGCTATCGCCCTGTTGTAGTTCGTTCGTAATCGATTCCATCAGTGTCATCTCCTCACGGCAAGAGGAGCAACGGCGCAGGTGCTGACGAATTCGCCGCCGCGTGAAGCGGGGCAGTTCGCCGTCGATATACGCTTTCAGGTCGGGTAGGAACCGCTCGCAGTCTGTCATCGCGATACCTCCTCCGTCGCTCCATTGGTTCCCTGCTTGCCGAGCGAGACCGTTAGAGAGGACGCAGACGCGCCGTCCCCTAAAACATAACTCCGCAAACTCTCCCGCAGTCGCCGAAACCCGCCCGATAGACGCGACTTCACCGTGCCTATGGGAACCTCCAACACCTCCGCGCACTCCTGATAGGTCAGCCCGTGCAGTTCGTGGAGGATAACCACGTCGCGTTGCAGGTCGGGGAGAGTGGAGAGAGCGGTCTGAACTTGTGTTTTAAGTTCGCTTTTCACGGCGGAGTCCTCTGGTCTGTTGCGCCAGTCCGTATCCGCTGTGTCGTCGCCCTCTTGAAGAGGGAGGTCGTTCGAGCGGTTGCGTTGACAGTGGCGCAAGCAGTGATTTACGGCGATGCGATAGATATACGTTGTGAGGGCGGAGTCGCCTCGAAATGCGCCGATACTGCGATAGATGTCGAAGAAAATCTCTTGAACGAGGTCTTCGCAGTCGGCGGGGTTGGAGACGTAGCGACGGGTAAGGCGAAGAATGTGCGCCCCGTAGGAGTCTACGAACTCCTCGAAGGCGCGGGCTTCTCCGCTCTTCATGCGTTGTACAAGGCGTTTGTCGCTATGCGTCCGGGTCATTCTCTCTCCGCTCAACAAGGGTGCAGGGGGTCGCCGATACTGTAGATTGATTGGCTTCCGATGTGTTGGGTACGCAAAAGGGCGAAAGGGTTCACGCGAGACTAATAATTTTCTCCTACCCTCAAACGCCCTCTGCGGGGTATGCTATACACACATCCCTAAATGAAAGGTTTATCACTATGCCAAACAAGATTTTTCGATTTTACGCGTACTTGAGTCTCAGTTTCGTTCTTTTCGCCCTGTTCGGGGCTTCTTCGCTCTCCGCACAAACCCTGCGAGATAGCAAGGGCAGACCACTACAGATTGGCGTGCAACTCTACTCCGTTCGCGAACAGTGCGCGAAAGACCTTCCTGGAACGTTAAAAGCACTCGCAGGGATGGGGTTTCGGGGGGTGGAGTTTGCAGGATACTATGGGCGAAGCGCGAAAGAGATGCGCGAACTGCTGGACGCGAACAGACTGAAAGCCTATGGAACACACCTTGGCTTGGATGCTCTGCTCGGCGATAAACTCGACAAGACGATGGAGTATTGCAAGGTGATAGGGTGTAAGTTCCTCTCCGTGCCATGGTTGCCAGAGAACCGCCGTAATACGAAACAGGCGACTACCGAGACAGCACGCCTCTTCATGGAGATAGCCAAAAAGGTGAACGCGAATGGGATGATACTCGGTTGGCACAACGAAGCCTACGAGTTTAAACCGATAGAGGGTGAGACTATCTGGGATACGTTCACGGCGAACTCGGATAAGAGCGTCGGGCTTCAGTTCGACACAGGTAACGCTCTCTCCGTGGGTGAGCAGGCGGCTCCCTACCTGCTCAAATACCCTGAGCGCATTGTATCGGTTCACCTGAAAGATCACTCTAAAACGAATCCGAACGCGCTTCTTGGCGAGGGCGACGAAAACTGGAATGAGGTGATTCCCATTCTCAAAACCAAAACGGCGACCCGCTGGTTTATTATAGAGCAGGAGAGCTTTGGGCAACCCCCGCTCGTCTGCGTAGAGAAGTGCCTACGGAACTTTGAAAAGTTGTGGACAAAAGGTAGGCTCTAACATGAAGCGAATCAAGATACCGCATACCAACTTAGAGGTCTCCGCGCTCTGCTACGGGGTGGGCGGCTTCGGAACCGCCGCTCATGGCGAACTGACGGATAGGCTACTCGTGCAGTTTTTGGAGGCGGGGGGGAACTTTGTGGACACCGCGCACTGCTACGGCTTTTGGGCGAAGGAGGGGCAGGGCGCGAGTGAACGCGCTTTGGGAGATAGCCTCCAACGGCTGAAAGCGCGGGATAAGGTAGTCGTCGCGACGAAGGGGGCGCACCCCGATTGCGGGGTTGACTATCGTCGTCCTGCCGACTTCCTTTCGGCAGAGCTGCGCGCCAGCGATATTGACGACAGCCTTGAGAGAATGGGGATTGAGACGATTGACCTCTACTATCTGCACCGCGACGATGGCGTTACGCCCGTCGAGGACGTGATAGACAGACTAAATCGCGAGGTTCAGCGCGGGCGCATACGGTTTCTAGGAGCGAGCAACTGGTCGGTTCAGCGTATCGAAGCGGCGAACGCCTACGCCTCCCAGAGCGGGTTGCAAGGCTTTGTCGCCTCGCAGGTTCAGTGGAGCCTTGCGGAGCCGACGTGGAGAGCGACTGCCGACCCCTCGAGCCGCTACGTTTCGGAAGAGGAGTTCGCATGGCAC
Source organism: Armatimonadota bacterium (assembly GCA_026392135.1). Lineage (GTDB taxonomy): Bacteria > Armatimonadota > Chthonomonadetes > Chthonomonadales > Chthonomonadaceae > CAIJLM01. Next base: position 7,294 of record JAPLCR010000320.1, on the reverse strand, counting down.
TCCAAATCTCAACTGCCCGTCGTCGCCTACTCCGCGACGGCGAACGGATACTTTGCGGGGGATGGCGACGCGCCCGGCGCGTTTGTCAGCCCCGTCAATCGGGCGAGGCTTGAACGGGCGCGGGAACTGAGTGTTCGCCGTGACTGCACTCCTACGCAGGTTGCTCTTGCATATCTTATGCGGCAACCGTTCCCAACAATTCCCCTCTTCTCAACCCTCAAGTCAGTGCATCTATCCGAAGCTCTCGCGAGTGTTGAGGTGGAGTTGAGCGAAAACGACGTAAAGTGGTTGCACCTTGGCGAGGATACTTGATGGAACTGCATCTAAAGGGTAAAGTAGTCGTGGTGACAGGGGGCGCAAGCGGCATAGGTTATGCGGTTGCCGAAGGGTTCGCGGCGGAGGGCGCTCAGATCGCGCTCTGGGACTACGCGGAGAGAACCCAAGAGGTCGCTGCCGATATAGAGCGTTACTATTCGGTACGCGCCACTGGATTGCGGGTAGACGTGACCTCCGAATTGGAGGTGTTGACCGCCCTATCGCGTACAGTGGAGGCTCTAGGGGCGATTGACCACCTAGTTCACTCTGCGGCTATCGGTTCGGGGAAGTTCGGCTTTCCGTTTACCAACCTTAGACCGTCCGACTGGCTGCGCCCGCTAGAGGTCAACATAATGGGCATGGCTAACGTCGCCCACGCCGTAGCACCGCAAATGATGGAGCGGAAGGCGGGAACGATGGTCTTTCTCGCATCGGTTGCAGGGCAGATAGGCTCGCAGACCGACCCGCCCTACAGCGCGACGAAGGCGGCGAACATCAACTTCGCGCAGTGCCTTGCCAAAGACCTCGCGCCCTACGGAGTGCGCGTGAACACGGTCTGCCCCGGCATGGTGCAGACCCCGCTCAACCAGTCCGTTTGGCAGGCGTGGCATGAAAACGCGCTACCCCAAGAGCGACTGAGCTATGAGGAGTGGGCAGAGCGCAAAATTCGCGCCGTCGTTCCGCTTGGAAAATGGCAGACTCCGCAAGCCATCGCCGACATGGTACTGTTCCTCTCATCAGAACGCACTGAACACGTAACAGGGCAGACTATCAATGTAGACGGCGGGTTCGTTATGCACTGGTAGGGCAGATGGGCAAGGTAGAGACTATCGCGCAGATATGAGCTGTCTTCCAACTTACGAGACAAGTCCTTCCCACACACTCATCTATGCGTAGTTGATAGGCAGGAAGAGACAGTAGTTGCGTCGAATTTTATCTCGCAATCCAGTTCCCTTATTAGGATACAGGTGATGAATCCAAAAAGATATATACTCGCCCTATGCAGCACTCTTTGCCTGCTAATTACGCCCTATGTCGTCCACGGCGCGTCACAGCAAACGCCCCCGAAAGACGATGCTGTGAGTAAGGCGAACCAACTCCCCGCCAAAGGGGGGAAGACCTCATCAAAACAGCCTGATAACCTAACACCTGTTGAGAATGCAGAGGGCGGGACACTCTCACTCGCTCAACTTCAGGGTAAAGTAGCTCTACTGGTCTTTTTCGGAAGGGGTTCGACTGATGCGGCGAACACGCTGATGCGAGAGGTTATTGTGGCTACTGCAAAGGAAAACGAGGCGCAATACGTTCTCGTAGGCGACCTGAAGAGTGCCCCCGGATTTTTTCGCGGCGCGATACGCGGCGGTATCAAGAAGAGCCTCAAAGCTCGCCGTGAGGCACTGGAGGAGGCTTTCAAGAGAGGCGATATTGCGTGTGAACCCCGCCATAATCCCGCTCTGCTACTAGATTGGCAAGGTAGCCTGAAAGAGATACTCACCGTTGTGGGAAGTGTGGAGAGACTCTATCAAGCCGTCGTCCTCAACCGCGAAGGCAAGGTTACTTTCCGAGTAACACAGCCCGACCCTAAGACGAGTGATTCGGCGGAGAAATCACCTGTTGAAGCGATTGTAGCCGCAGTAAAGAACACTCTAGCAGAGAAGCCCAAAGAGAAGCCCTAATCTAGGTTTCGCGAACTATCTGATAGATTCAATTGCCAAGGCATTCTGCACTTTTGCATCACCATATTTAAGGAGAAACGACTGTGTTTACGCGACGAAGTTTTGTGTGTGGTATCGCTCTGCTCTGTTTTGTGTCCCTCTTCAATGCGGGGAGCCATGCAGACAAGGCTACGAAACTCTGGCCCCAACCCGACTGGGAGACCTCCACGCCGGAAGCGGAGGGAGTGTCCCCCGCAGGGCTAGAGAAGCTAAAAGCTCTGTTTACGGAAAAGAAGTCGCAAGCCGCTCTCGTTATTCGGCACGGCAAAATTGTGGCGGAGTGGTACTGGGACGGCAAGGATAAGGAGTCGCGGTTTCAGGCGTTCTCTGTCACCAAGTCCATCGCTAGCACAGCGATTGGTCTGCTTGTCAAAGACGGCAAGGTGAAACTAGAGCAGTCCGCCTCCGACTTCATCCCCGAATGGAAGAACGACGAACGCAAAGAGATAACGGTGCGCCACCTTATCACCATGACATCGGGGCTTGCGAACAACGATGGGACGATTTTCGGGCAGAAAGACCAGTTGGGGAAATCTATCGCTCTGCCGAAACTCAAGCAGTCCGGAACGCTCTGGAACTATAACAACGGCGCTTGCAACACGCTGAGTCAGGTGATAACCGCCGCAAGCGGTAAAGAGATGAATGACTTTCTGACGGAGAGGCTCTACAAGCCGCTCGGCATTACGAACTTCGAGATGGACAAATCAGAGGGCAAAACGCTCGCCTATATGGGGATGCACACTTCAGCGAGAGAACTCGCCAAAATCGGCTACCTGTTTCTGCGCGATGGGAAGTGGAAGAAGAAGCGGCTACTTCCCAAAGGCTGGGTGGCGGAGGCAACGAACACAAGTCAGGAGTTGAACAAGGAGTACGGTTACCTCTGGTGGGTGCGAACCAAGAACTCCGACCCGAATTTGCCGAAAGACTCCTATAACGCAGTAGGGTTGGGCGGGCAGTTTATCTCGGTCTTCCCGTCGCAAGACCTCATTGTAATTCGCTTGACGAGCCTGTTGCAGGGGAACGCTTCCAATGTGGACGGCGATACTTTTGCGCGTGTGGCTCTCGCCGCCCTTGAAACTCCTGCGAAGTAGCCTACTTCGCCGCTTCAATTCGGTACAGATGGGTTTTTGTGCGAAGGAAAAGTCCTTTACCTGCAGTTGCAGGGGATGCCATAAACCCATCTGCCAACTGATTCGTGCCTACGGGTTGTAGAGCGCGACCCGGTTTGAAAAGGTTGGTCTTCCCGTCTTCGCTAAAGCAGTAAATACGCCCGTCCACATAGATAGGCGACGCAGAGTATCGTCCCCCAATGCGCTCTTTCCATATCTCCTTCCCTGTCAGTGCCTCAAGGCAAGTCAGAACACCAGAGTCGTCTAGCAGGTAGATTAGGTCGTCAATGAGTAGGGGAGAGGGTTTTGAGGGGACGTTTCGGCTGTACCGCCACACGATGTTTGACTGTGTTATGTTTCCTGAACCGCCCAGTCGAACTGCCCAGAGGTCGGAGTGTCCGTACCCTGTGGGAATAAACGCCATTCCGAAGCCGACGACGGGGCGAAACGATGCTGAGAACCCCTTGTAATCCACCTTCCAAAGCTCCTTACCCGTGCGAGGGTTGTAGGCGTAGGCGGCTTTCGCTCCTGCGCTTATCATCTCGTAATGCCCATTCACCTGCGTAATAATCGGGGTACTGTGCGCTTTGCGGAGGTCACCGTCCGCGATAATACGCCCGCCAGGGTCTACGTCGCCCCAGTCCGCAGAGCGGTCAGTTTTCCATTTTGTTTCGCCTGTCCTCTTATCTAGGGCGGCTACGTACTGACTGTCGGCTCCGTCGAAGGTGAGAATGAGCAGGTTCTCAAAAAGGATAGGGGAGGAGGAGGGACCTCGGTAGTGACGGCAGGGCAGATTGCGCCGTGTCCATAGAGTATTGAGGGTACGTGTGTCAAGGCACGCCGTCCCATAACTCCCAAAATGGACGTACACGCGCCCCTTCTCTATTGTTGGAGAGGGAGATGCGTAGCTATTTACGTCGTTGCCAAGCGGCTCCGGCTTGGGGTTCTGGAAGAGTTCGCGGTTGAGTAACGTTTTACCGCTCTCCCTATCCACGCAGACGACGTACATCTTCTGCCCGTCTTCGGTTGCGGTGGTCAGCCAGACCTGCCTACCCCACACGACAGGCGTAGACCAGCCTCGTCCTTGAATGGGGACTTTCCAACGCACGTTTTGGTTCTCGCTCCATGCCGTGGGGATTCCCTTCGCTGTACTGTGTCCATCGGAGGAGGCTCCTCGAAACTCAGTCCAGTTGTCCGCCCCTGCTCCCTGCCCCAGCACCAAAATCATTGTTAGCCAGACGCTAAAAAACTGCATTTTATACCCCTTCGAACTTCGTAAGAGTTCGCTCAGTTGCGAACGCCGATTTAAAAGCGAAAACTGCTTGCACCGCTACTCCGTAACGCTTCTCTCCCTGTTTCAAGAATAGGAGAGAAGTGTTATAGCACGCCGAACACGCGGTAGACTTCATCGACGGACATTCCTGCCGCGATCTGTTCGCGCTCTTCGTTTTCAAATTCGAAAGTTTTCTCCACCTGCAAAAGAACTTCATCCACAAGATGGGCAGGAATGAGCTGTACGCCGTCGTTGTCGCCAAAGATGAAGTCACCCGGATTGACGCGCACGTAGTGGGTGAGATGACCGGGGAGATATATCGGGCTGTTCACTTCGGTTATAATCCAGCCGCCGAAGGCATTCGGGCGTGACCCGAAGGAGTAGAGCGGGAAATCCGGCATTTTGAGAACGTACTGTGTGTCACGGCAGTTTCCCGCCAGTAGCATCCCCCGACAGCCATGCGAATACGCTAGTTGACAGCTCATTTCGCCGAAATGAGCGGGTTGCCTGTCTCCTCCGCAGTCGAAGCAGAGAATGCAACCGTCTTCCGCATCCGCTACGGCACGCATCATTCGCTTTTGAGGGTGTCCCCCTTCCGCCTGCCAACGCGCTTCGAGTTCGGATTGATGTTCGGGAGTGCGAGGCTCTACCAAGGAGTGAAGTTTGATGGGCAGAGCGCGTCCGACGAGTTGCATTCCCTGTCGCAGCGGTTTGAATTCGTCGGAAAAAACGCTGTCGCGCACTCCAAGGCTATTGAGTGCATCCGAGACTGAACCGCCGTAACCTGCGCGTCGAAATCGTGCGATGCGTTCGAGGTCGGTAATGTTTAAGGTGCGGATTTCACCGCCTCCTTCTGAGGGAAACGCCATAGTTTTCTCCTTGAATGCGCGTTTGCGCCAAGCGTTATTAGGGCGCGTTAGTGCCTTCTCTACCGTAGTTGTCTTTGAGGCGGATAACGTCGTCGAGGTGCGGGGTAGAGACCTCAAGCACGTCCGCGTCCTCCACCCCCTCAATGGTGTGTATCTCACCCGGCTTGTTGCGCCATGAGTAGCCTTCTCCAATCTCCGTGACGGTCAAGTTATCCGGCGTGGTTCCTTTGGTGAGGAGAAGTTTTCCCTTGAGCAGGTAACTGGTTTCATCCTTGAAGTCATGGTACTGTAGGGAGAGTTTGCCTCCCTTGTTGACATGGATAATTTTCCCTACGTACTGGTCTGTCCATGCGTACCAGATTTCATATCCCCAGGGTTTGTCTACTTTTACGGGCAGGTTGTCCGGCGTGATGTCCAATGTTTACTATCCTTTATGTTGTGTTGTTAAGTCCTTTCGACAAAGAGAGGTGAGATTCCTGCGAACCACACCGCTTAATGCCGCGTCACTCTTTTTCAATGAGAAGCGCCCAATCGCCTTCTGTGTCGGGGTTGTCGGCGAACTGCCCTGCACGCGGGTTATACCATCGGGAGGTGAAACCCTCGTTTGGTACGCCTATATAGGGGGCGTGAGCCGCGCCATTAGGGAGGTAAAGAGCGTATCGAACACCCTCTTCCGCAAGACATAGAGTGCCTTGGGCGAGAGTGGGGTATGGCTCCAGCCTCCACCACGCAAACGAAGTGAAAAAGGTTATAAGATGCTTGTAGCCGTGAAGCATCGTCATGGAGTCGTCGCCAAGCCCGTTTACCCAACCGCCAAGCCCGTTCGCCGCGCTCTCGCCCGTAGTCTGATACGCGCCTGCCATCGTTATCTCCCACGCAAGGCGCCGCCGGGAGTCGGCGGCACGGGCAGGCGCGCCTCTGCCCTCACCCCAAGGACCTGGATAGTGGTCTTCGTAGCCATACTCCTCGTTGATTTGCGGAATAACGCGTCCGGTAGCCGCTTGTTCGTTGCGATTTTTGAGCATAAAGTGGTAGGCTCCATGTTCATCCCAACTCTGGAATAGCGCAAAATCTGCCCACTCGGAGGCGCGAAATGGAAAATGCCCATGCCCGTGAACACTCGTTAAGTGATTGTATGGGTCGTTTGCAGAGAGGCTCGCCCCTACCGTATCCACCCATTCGTCTGGGCGAAAGAGTGCCCACTCGTTGGTAATACACCACTCCACATTAGAGAACGCGCCTAGACGGGCGGAGGCGTAGTCGTAGTAGAGTCGTTCGTTTATGTCCGTTCCGAGCTGGTTGCGGTCAAAGGGGTAGTTTTGTGGCTCTTGCGCGTCTACAAAAAAGATGACCTGAACAATTATGTCGTAGCGTCGGGCATGGGCTAACAGCCTTTCGTATTTTCGCCAATAGGAGACGTTAAAACGAGTGACATCTGGACATGGGTTTTGAAAATCGTCGGGACGCGCCTCTATCCAAGGGCTATAGGAGTAGGTAAAAATTTCGTTGGGAGCCACTTGCGACTCGTGCCAACGCCCTCCGTCTTTTTGGCGAGAGGGGCATAGTGCGACACGTAGGCGGTTGATTCCTAACTTATAGAGGCGGTCTATCGCCTTCACTATCTCCGAATCGGAGCAGCCCGCCAAGAGGTAGGCGGTGGTTCCGTTCCAAAAGAAGTGTTCGCCCGTACCTTCCCACATAAAGTGCGCTGGGAACTCCGAGTCAAGGCGCAACATTCCTTTTCGTCCACTGTTTTTTGCGGTGAATTCACCGGTATGCTCGGCAATGGTTTCGCCGTGCTGGAAGGTGATTGCGTAGGGGAAGGCTCCTTCTCTAGTGGGCATAAGGCGGACGCGAAACACGCTGCCATCTTGCGAATCGCAGAAGCCTGCGATAGTTTTGCCATCGAACGCGGCTTTTATGCAAACTGTTCGGAAGGGATCTAGTATAGGCTCGTAGGCGCGAATAAGAATCTCGTGGTAGTCATAGACGGCGACCTCTTCATCAAGCGCG
>JAPLCR010000685.1 GCA_026392135.1 Armatimonadota bacterium | reverse complement strand
TCGTTGGCGAGGTCAAGTTCTACACGCTCCACACGCCAGGGAGCCTCAAGACCTAGAATTTGGCGGTATAGTTCCGTATCTTGCATCATCCCAAAGTATGGCATATTTCATGGGGAACCCACTAACTTCCCCATAGACCCGCTAATATCAATCACTGCGCCATCTGCGCCTACGCTACCGCCATTACCAACGACATTGGTAGCAATAAAGTCGGGGGCATTGACAAAGGAGAGCTGGTTTAGTGTGTCCGCTTCCACCGTAAAGACGATATTGGGGCCCAATGGAGTAAGGCTGGCAGGCGTGACTTTAACGCTACTCGGTGTGACGGCACTGTAGCTCAAGATACTATTAATGGCGTTGTCAGCGCGTGAGAACAACACCCCTGAAGCCAACTTGCCTAGCACTCCTTTTGCCCCAATAAGGGAGCGTAGTCGCGAGAATGGACTCCACGCAGGGTCGACGCTATACAAAGGGCTCGCTTCTGCGACGGGCATAACATCACTACCGTCAGCCGCCATTGTATAAACACTGGGGATACCTTTGTCTGACTGACGCATAAAGACGATGCGTGTGCCATCGGGCGACCAGTACGGTGTCAAGTCGCTATTAGTTGGTTCAGAGATGTTTACAGGGTTGGAGCCATCCGCATTTACAATCGTGATTTGCCTCCCACTTGCGAAAGCAATTCTGCGCCCCACAGGCGACCAGCTCGGGTTCCCATCGAAGTCTGTGCCGAATGTGATTCTTTGAATGCTGGAACCATCCGCATTCATCGTGTAGATATTCGGATAAGATTGGGCATCTCGATTAGAGTGGAAGGCAATTTTAGCCCCATCGGGTGACCATGAAGGATTCTGGTCTGATCTCGCGCCAAATGTCAGTTGAACAGGGTTTGAACCATTTGCATTCATCGTCCAAATTTTATAGGGGTCTCCCATTCCACTTGAACGCATAAAAACAATTTTTGTACCATCCGGCGAGAACATTGGCTCCATGTTAGTATACGCATCGTTCGTAATACGCACCACGCCCAGACCATTTACGTTCATCACATAGATTTGGGCATTTTCGCCGTCGCGACGAGAGACAAAGACAATTTTCCTTCCGTCGGATGAATAGGAGGGAAGGATATTGTATCCGGTATTGGTCAGTTGACGCACGTCGGTTCCATCTGGTCGACACGTGAATATTTCGTATATTCCGCCTTGACCGCGATGAAACGCGATTCGTGTTGATGAAAGAGCAGGGCTTGCCCCACCCGCCATGCTCATATCCGTTATCTGTCCTACCAGCGAGGTTACGGTTGTCTGCGAGGTCTCTACCGTCTGCGGAGCAGCGGAAAGGACGGCTCGACCAGACAGGTCTCCGAACGTGAACGGTTGAGAACTGTCTGATGCTACACTACTAGACAAGGTACTTCCTGCACCGCACCCCACAAGTAGCGCTAAAACCATAGTGAGACCTAACCACACAAACTCCTTTTTCATACCCTTACTATCTCCTTAACTACTATCTATTGGCACCCTGAATAAGCAATATTAAGCTTATTATAACCGCAGTTTGAAAAAACCGCCCCCTCTTTTTGCAAGAGAGGGCGGCTATATCAAAAAATATGTTAGGCGGCAAAACTCTTCACCGTAAGCTCTGGTGAATAGAATTGAGAGGTTGCTTTTGCCAGCAAGGGGGCTTCCTCTAGCCCATCGTGCGGATAGACAGCAGAGTTAAACCGAGTGATGATAGGACTCCGCGCTCTACTCCACTTCTTCTCTACAAATATCGAGGACAAAAGGTCGCCCATGAGCGTATTTAGTCGTTCGTGAACAATATCAACTTTCAAGCCCGTATAGGGCATGATTATCGCAAACGTGTCTTTATCATAGCGCGTCACAATGTCTACTTTACGCACAGCATGGCGCAGAGTATGCGCTGTCCGCAGTAGTACTTCATCAGCATTCTGCGTACCCATCGTGCGCGAGAAATCTCGTAACCCTTCGATTTTGAGAAAGAGAAGCGCAATCTCGTAGCGATGCCGGCTTGCCCGCGTCAACTCCTCTTCTAGGCGAGAAGAGAAGTAGCGACGATTATAGCAGCGGGTGAGCGGGTCTACAATCACGTTATGC
>JAPLCR010000267.1 GCA_026392135.1 Armatimonadota bacterium | reverse complement strand
GTAATGTCTTCAGGGCGAATTAAGCCCGTAAGGGTAACTCTCTGGGTCTCTTTATTGATAGTGATGAGGCGCGACCCTTCGATTTTGAGAACTCCGTTATCCAATATCTCCTTCACCTGCACAGAGATAGTCGTGGTGATAGTTCCCGTGCGCCCCGTCTCTCCAGTGCCGTTCGCGGAACGGTTGCTCCCTGCGGTCATGTTCAGGCTACGGAAAAGCTGGTTGAAAAGCCCTGTGCTTGTGATACCGCCCACATTCTCATCTTTGGAGGTTTTCGAGGCGGCAGTCGCCTTTGCAGTGGTGGTCTCTGAGATAGTAACAGTGAGAAGGTCGCCCACACTTCTAGCGTGCACATCGGCGTAGAGAGAGGCGAGGTTGGTGTTGGTACTGCCACGTAGGGTCTTCTTTACCTCTTTGACGGGAAATAGAGAGTCGGCATTTGCTCCGGTAGGTGTGGGTAAAAAAACAAGTAAAGTAAAAAGTGTCAGAATACGCATGGGATTTTCTCCTCTTAGTTGGTTCCGGGCAGGCGAACCGTTTTGCTGTCTACAATAGTCGCTTCAATCTCTTTTTTGGTATCCTCACAGTAAACGCGAATGGTATCCCCTACTGCGCCGCTCTGCCTTGCAGTAACGAGGGCAGTGACTTGGAGTTGCCCGATGGTGAAGTCGAGTGTCACCTTATCTTGCGCGTTGATGGCGGGGGGAGTCTCCAGTAGCGCAGATGAGAGCGGACTATCAGGGAAGAGTCTACGCTTCACACGCTTACCGATGGCTTCCTTCAGAGTAGTGACAGGCTTAATAAATCCACTGGGCAGTTCAATTTGAGAGAGCATCACATCCTCAGATGTCAAAATATCTCGCGATTCTACAATGCGAGTCACCACGACGACTTTGATTTTCCGCTTTACCTTGACGGTGACATCGATGGTCTGCTGGGGCTTGTCATCGACAAGAATACTGATGGGAACGACAATGTTTCCCGTTTCTGGGTTGCCGCGAAATGCACCTGCGATATAGCGCACAGCTCCCGCAGGCAGTATGGGAGTCGCCATTGGAGGGAGTGCCTCGAAAGAGGTTCCCGGGGTCTCACCCAGTGCCTCACGCACCGTATTGAGTGCTATTTGAGCGAGTTTGCTTGTGGCGACATCGCTCTTGGAGCGCGTAACGCTCACAGAAGGGGGGGCAACCAGCTCAATCCGGTCACTCTCCAACTTGGCGGCACGCAACTTTATTACGATATCACCGGGTGTGACGGAGCGTGCATAGCCCGGCAGGGGGGCACGCCCTATCTCCACCTCGGCAAGTCGCTTTTTGTAGAGGGTGTCACGCCCCGCTATATCAGCGATTTCGCCCAACTTAAAGAAATCGCTGTTCACCTCATTCGTAACGCGAACCGTTATGATAACAGGAGAGTTCGCAGTGGAATCGGTCTGCCCTTTAGGAAGCACCATTTTGAGGCTCCCCTTAAGAGTGAGCTTCTTGCTGGTTGGATGTTGCGCGAGAGCGGAAAACGTGAGAAAACTGAGACTAAGAAAAAGTAGGCTACGCATGAGATGCCCCCTCCTATCGCTTGATGCTGTTGGTAGTGCTTAGGAGTTCGTCGGCAGTCTGTATGACCTTAGAGTTGGTATCGTAGGCGCGTTGCAAAATAATCATCCGCACCATCTCCTCCACCACGTCCACATTAGAGGCTTCCAAACTGCCTTGAAGGAGTGTGCCGGTTCCTTGCGCTCCAGGATTTGCGTCTACTGCCTGCCCAGAGGCTGCAGTCGCAGAGAAGAGGTTGCTCCCCAGGGCACGCAGTCCGGCAGGGTTTGTGAAGTTGGAGAGTTGGATCTGCCCGACCTGTTGCGGGTTCTGCTGTCCGGGTATCTTAACGAGAACATTACCCTCTGCGCTGATATCCATTCCTTGATGGTTTGGAGGAACAATGATCTCTGGCTGAAGAGAGTACCCTTCTGCCGTCACCAACTTTCCTCCTCCATCGATAGCAAAAGCTCCAGCGCGTGTGTAGCCTGTGGTTCCATCGGGAAGTTGGACTTTGAAGAAGCCATTGCCACGAATAGCCACATCGGTTGGGTTATTTGTAGTCTGCATTGTGCCCTGAATATGTACTGGAACGGTGGTTCCCGCGGTGACTCCCAGCCCAACCTGTGAGCCAGTAGGCAAGCTTGAGTTGGGTCCCGTCTGTCCACCGGGTTCGCGGTTCACCTGATAGATGAGGTCTTGAAACTCAGCACGCATTCGTTTAAAGCCCGTTGTGCCCACGTTGGCGAGGTTGTTCGCCACAACATCTAGGCTAAACTGTTGTGCGGAAAGTCCGGTAGCAGAAGTAAAAAGTGAGCGTAGCATAACGGTTTATGGTCTCCTTGCAGAGCTTGTTGCGATGCACTCTGTATTTAGGTTGCCCCCGCAGTCGTTTGGGGGTGTTTCGGACGATACCCCGTCGCTCTTCTCTTTTTGGGAGGGCGCGAACAGTCCATATCGTCAATAGGTAAAACTAGACTTTGCCTAGCTCCGTTGTCGCCTGACGGAGTAGCTCATCCTGAGTGGTGAGGGCTTTTTGCGCCATCTCAAAACTGCGTGACACCGTGATGAGATGCACCAGCCCCTCCATTACGTTCGCGTTCGACTGTTCGAGGGTTCCAATCCGCAGTCGTGGGTTTTGGGCAGCCGGTACAGGGGTGGCACTGGTAGAACGATAGAAAGTATCACCCTCTTTTTCGAGCTGTGCGGTGTCTGCTTGAACTATCTGTATCTGAGCGATGGGCTGTTTATTGGCGAGAACGTTTCCCCGCTCATCAATCGTAATGTTCAGTCTCCCCGCAACATTAATGGGTCTACTTTGCGTATCGAGAATATTCCTACCACTAGCCGTCACCAAATTGGCGTTCGCATCAATTTGCAGGTTTCCAGCGCGGGTATAGAGAGTCCGCGTCCCCACTTGAGCCGCGAGAAACTGTCCGGAAGCAAGGCTTACGTCGAGGGGGTTATTGGTTGTAGTAATAGGTCCCGATTGCCAGTCTATATAGGTCTGATCTTTCTGCACACCCGTCCCCATCTCACCGATAGAGACTCCGCGTGAACTGGCTCCTGTGAGACGTAGAAGTGCCATATTTTGGGCGGCACGAAACGTCATTTTGTCCTGCTTATAGCCGACAGTAGTCGCGTTTGCCACGTTTTGAGCGAGAACCTCTTGAAGTGATTGCTGGGCGAGCATTCCAGATGCCGCCGAGTAGACGCCACGTTCCATAGTTTACGGAGTTTCCTTACACAAGTACTGAGGGCGCATTTCAAAGGAGAGAGGGCGAACAGTAGACGGAGCGGGCTCCGTGTGAAGCGCAGGTTCCCATGAAAACAGTCCTTCACAACTAGATGGTTGGTACAAAACCCCGTAATTATTAGGGGGAAAGTGAATCTTTTCAGGAACTACAATACGAACTGTTTTGTAAGAGTTCAGGGTTATGGGAGTCTTTTCCATACTCTGTTCGTATAGAGAAAAATGATGTCAGCTAGCTCTCTCCCTACTATCGACCAACTCCTTTCTCAGATAATTGAGTTGCAGACGATCATCGTCCAGCAATCGGAACGTATCGCGTTTTTGGAGTCTG
>JAPLCR010000479.1 GCA_026392135.1 Armatimonadota bacterium | reverse complement strand
GGTGAAAGAAGATGAGACCGCTTGTGAAGTAGTTTCTAAAGAAGTTCGGTTGCGCGTAGTTTAAAGATTCACCAATACTTATCAGTGGGTACGAACGTTGTGTCGCTTGTGAACCGCGTCGCTCAATAAAACCAGATATCCACTCCCTGATTTGTACGTTACACTCGGCAATTACGATATTCCCGCAAGTTGCTACATTGTAGATATTGCCGTCGGAGAAGTTTGGAAACACCAGAGTCGGTAAGAATATGGGTTTTGTAATATAAGACCGCTCACGGCGGACTTTAACCTCTCGACTGACTCGATTGACTGAGTAAACCCTGTAAGGGATAGTCGCATACCTGTAGACTGCTCCAGGATATGCTTCGCGCATACATTGGGAATGGGAGAGGCTACCTAAGTTTTTTTGTTCTGGACCATGCTTAAGCAGTATTTTGAATTGAGCCTCCAAATCTCGCAATGGAAAGGCGTGATTAGGGTTATCCCCAGCTTCGTACAGAGTTCCAAAAAGCCGTCCGCCCAAGAGACATTAGTAGAAAATTGGGGATATTCACCCAAGTCAGGGCGAGACTGGTCGTGTTCACCCCCTAAACGCGCTAAACACAGAGCATGAATATACTGTATTCGCAGGTTTTCAAGATAGAGTGCGCTTTGGGCAGGCGGACGATTGAGAATATCTTCAGGATGAGCGAAGATGGCTGTATCGTAAGGCGTACCGCTATTGATAATCAAGACTTCACCGGGTTTTTGCCGCCCTACGCGACCAATACGTTGGTAAAGGCTTGTAGAAGAGGAAGGTACGCCAACCAGAATCGCAATATCAAGGTGAGGTATATCAATGCCTAATTCTAAGGCGCTAGTACTGATAACGCCGCTCAAAGACCCGCTTTGCAGTCTATTTTGAATAGCCTCTCTATCGCTCGCCTCATAACCTGCGCGATAAGGAAGTATCGAAAGCCGTGATAGATGTTGCAGACTATCGGAGTAGTCATAGAAACTGTCTTCCTCCGTCTGAGAATCGGGTGCCATCCCATCATCCGCAGAATCGCGTGTTACGATACTCGTTATGAGTTCTACTTGCTTGCGACTATCTACAAAAGTTATAGATTTAAGCGATGTCTTCCCTAACGCGGTGAGTAGTTTAGGCAACCCCGTCATAATATCTTCATGTGCGGGTGGCGTAATTAGACGAATCGTTGTTGGATACCGCTGAGACCCATTAACCTTCTCTTCAATAATAGCGAAGTCGAGCCCTGTGAGTTTGTTCAAGTGTTCTTCAGGACTTGCAATCGTGGCGGAAGCGGCGATAAAACGCAAAGAACTCTTCAAATAATCGCAAATGTGCCGCAACCTGCGAAACAAAAACGCTGTATTAGACCCAAAAACACCAGTATACGTGTGCGCCTCATCAATTATGATTAACCTGAGTTTGCCTAAAAAGGAGCGTACATGACTGTCTCCACATTGGGGTAAGAGCCAGGCGTGAACTATATCCGGGGTGACGACTACGACATGAGACTGTCTCAATATGGTGCTACGGTTTTTTATAGGTACATCTCCAGAGATGATTCCTACTCTAGCATTTTCGTTAATTTTATGTAAAATGACTTGCCAACGCTGGGCTTGTTCAGAAGCGAGGGCTTTTGTTGGATACATACATAGAACTCTTGTAGAGGACTCTCTGGAGAACGTCTCCACCATCGCGAGGTGAAACACCGCAGTTTTCCCAGAAGCAGTGCTAGTCGCCACGCACACATTGTTTCCCTTTGCAAAGGACTCAACAGCGAGTTTCTGATGCAAATATAGTCCGTTTGGATATAGTGTTTGCGCGAATTGCTTAGTAAAACGATGAACGTCCGGTGAATCGATTACTGCAAACTTAGGCTCACGGGTTGGAATGTCAATAACTGCATCCACCTCCCACTTGAAGCGACTTAAAAGCGTTTTGATTGTCTTATTGGGTTCATTTCTCATAAAACACCTTGTCCTCACAGCAACATTTGTCTTCTATTCTACATTGGGCAACTCATTTCCTGCATATCTCCGAAATGACAGTAAGGAACCCTTCACCTCAAAAACCGCGTCAGAACGTTCTTTGTTATTAGAGACGTGGCTTCATCGACTAAAAGGCACGCGCAGTACGTTATCGAGCCGACGGAAAAGACCGCGCCCCCGCCCTCCAACTCGTAGCAGGTCATCTCCGCGCCCCCCTCCTCAGGGTTCAGCCCCCGCGCCAACAAAATAGTTTCCGGCGGCGAATGAGGGCTGCGCTTGTCGGTCTCATGCCCGGAGGCTCCCCCCGGTATCCGCTCGTGAAGGCTATTCTCGCCAAACGTGTCGCCGTTCTGCAAGCCTGTACCCTCGAATACCCAGTGGTTTGCGCTCTCTACTTGATAGGGCGCGGCGGTCATAATACCCGGTTCCGTAAAGCGAACACCGAGCAGACTCGCTTCACTGGCGAAGCGGCGGTGCAGTCGGCTCTCGAAGCCGTCGCCCTCCTTCGGCATCTCCGTTCGGCAAACCAACGCGTTATCAGAGGTCAGTTCCACCTCGCAGTTCAGTCCGTTGCCCCCCAGATACATCAGTCGCCCCCCATTCTGAACCCACGTCTGTACGCGCCCGAACATCGGGCGAGACCAGTATTCGGGGTGCG
>JAPLCR010000570.1 GCA_026392135.1 Armatimonadota bacterium | reverse complement strand
GGGCGTAAAGCGCATGAAGGTCACTGTCGAGAACAAACTGAGTCTCGGCATCGACTACTACGCCGAAGAAGCCCTGCTTGCAATGCGGCGCGGCGACGAAGTGACTCTCGAAAAGTCGGCACGTAAAGCCTACCGTATCAGTACGGCGATACCAGAAGCAATTCGTGCGATGGCACTGCTCACAGGCTTACAGACCGCCCCAAATCGCGGTATTAGCATGATTGATGACCGCCAAAGTATGATTCAAAAAGACGACCCCGTTACAATTGAGATACGGAACTTCCTGCGCCTTGTACGTGCTGCCCGAAATCCTGACCTTATCGCCATGCTTCCTGATATGAGAGCGGGGCTTCTTTCGGCAAAGCAAAGGGCGCGTGAAGTGTTGGACGAGGTAAAGCAGAAGACCCCAGACACCTCTACCGACGCAAATGCCCTACTAACTCGCGGCGACACTCTCTGGAACCTCCACCGCTACACAGAGGCTCTCGACTCCTACGAACGCGTGGGCAGATTGACAACAGAGGCAAAGCTACAACGCCGCCTACAGATGCGTATCGCCTCCACACTACTGCGTTTGGGGCGCGTTAAGGAGGCAGAAAGTATCGCACAACGCCTCACCCTAGAGGAGAGTGACCTAACCGCGAAAGCGGTACTGGGGGCGGTTCTGTTTGCACAGAGAAAGTATGAGGAGGCAGGGCGCACCGTAGAGGCGGGTGCCGAAAAGAAGAACGCGGCTTGCCTAACAGTGGGTGCAATGACCGATATGATACTGGGGGCGCGTACTCGCGCCTACAAGCGAACAGGCAGTACTTTCAAACTGATGGACGGTCCTGAAAACCAGTACCTTGCGCTTGCTGTCTTCGCAGAAAATGGGAGCAAGGACAACGCCCGCAAGGCGTTCACGGTCTCTATCATGAACTCCCCTCTCTCTGGCGCGACTCTCGCGGAGTACGGATTTCAAGCGATTGTCTTTAACGACTCACCAGACCGTTTCATCATGGCGTTGAATATTTTCGACTTAGCCCTGAGCGCAGACCCCGAAGACATCACCGCAATGGCGGGACGAGCAGTATCGCTATGGGGCTTAGGACGGCTCAACGCCTTCCACGACTACATAGATAGGCTCTCCAAACTCGACCCGCTGTCGCCCGACCTATTCGTCATGCTGGCGGCAGAGTTGAACCGCGACCCCTCAAAGGCGGCTACGGTCTCGGAGGCACTACAACGCGCCACGAAGCTCGACCCTTACAACTATAAGTACAGGGATGTGCCAAAGCCGGAGATTCTTGCGACACGTATGATGCGTACTCGGCGTATTATTCCGCTCTCGCCCTCTCTACTCGATAAAGCGGACGCGCCGCCTCCTGTAGAAGAGACGACACTGGAGTAAGATTTACAGTCGCGCCCTAGCCCTCGCCAGAACAGAGATGGCACTTTATGCCACTCTATAGCTAGGCGATAGAACCAAGGTTAGCTTACACCTACACCCTCTATTTGATAAAGTGCGCCATCTGCTTAAAAACTACACGACAGGAGACTACAGAGAATGCAACGTATCGGCTTTGTGCTAAAAGTGAAACAAGAGAAGCTTGAAGAGTATAAGGGGACGCATAAAAACGTCTGGCCCGAAATGCAACAGGCTCTGCGTGAAGCGGGCTGGACAAACTACTCGCTGTTTGCACGTGAAGATGGAACGCTCTTCTGCTATCTGGAGACCGAAGACTTCGAGGCTTCGCTCGACGCAATGGACGGGCTAGACGTAAATACGCGGTGGCAGGAGACCATGAAGCCCTACTTTGAGCAGTTGGAAGGTCGCCGCCCCGACGAGGCACTCTACACCCTAGAGGAGATTTTTCACCTCGATTGATAGGCTACGCCTGCGATAGGTCTCTCTATAGAAAGCGTCTATGTCGCTCAAAAACCTACTCTGTACAGCACTGTGTGTAGGCGCGTGCCTACTCGCCGCCTCCACTACTACGCTCGCCTCCCCACCCCAGAAATGGGATACCTACGCCGACACGTGGTCAGCCACAGATGCGCTAGGACGCGCTCTGCCAAGCTATGAGCAGGTCGGCGCACCGCGCAAAGACCGCACGGTGGGGCTGTTCTATTTTCTTTGGCTAGGCGCACACACTACAGGCGGTCCCTACGATATCTCGAAAATCCTAAAGCAAGAGCCTCTCGCCATGCAGAACTCTGCAAGTCCGCTTTGGGGTCCCATGATAGCCATGCACCACTGGGGCGAGTCGATTTTCGGATACTATCAGGCGGAAGACCCCTACGTGCTACGCAAGCACGCGCAGATGATTTCGGATGCGGGCGTAGACGTTCTTATTTTCGATGTGACCAATCAGTTCACCTACCCCGCCGCGTACCACACGCTCCTCAAGGTATTTTCAGAGGTTCGCGCCGCTGGCGGAAAGGCTCCGCAAATCGCATTTCTCTGTCCATTTGGTGCCCCCGCACAGGTGGTCAAAACGCTCTACGCCGACCTCTACGGCAAGGGACTTTACTCCGACCTCTGGTTTCGCTGGGAGGGCAAACCGCTCATTCTTGCAGACCCGCATCTGCTGGCGGTAGGCGAGGGAAACCTTGAACAGGACACGCCCGTCCCCCTCCTGCCAAACCAGAAGATAGGGCAGTCGTTTCTGGCGAAAAAGCCCTTCGAGGCGGTAGGCGGACGCTTCCCAAACTGGGCTACACAGGGCACTTCCCTTACGCTCTCCCTCTATGCGGAAAGAGTGGGCGGCAAGCGAGTCGCCACACAACGCTTTGAGAACACCTCCGACAACGCATGGCTCTCACTAACCTTAAAAACGCCGCTGCCCACCGGAAGCTACTACCTAGAGGCTTCAGACGCAAAAGGGCGTATTGGCTGGTGGAGCCATTCTCAAGATGTCTACCCGAACGGTCAAGCCTACCTTAACGGCTCTCCCGCGATGGGAGACCGAACCTTGCAGATAGTGGAGATGGGCGGCGAAGAGGCGCAGATTCGCAACTTCTTCACCTTCCGAAAACCGCAACCCGACTACTTCGCGGGGCAGACGAGTGCGAAGATGTGGAGTTGGCTAGAGGTCAGTCCGCAACACGTTTTTCGTAATGCGAAGGGCGAGAAGGAGCAGATGTCGGTAGGGGCGGCGCAAAATGCGATAGGCTCGCGCTTAGGCTCGTTGAGCGAACCCGGAGCGCGTGGGCGAAACTATCACAACGGGGCGAACGACACCCGCCCGAATGCCGTTCTCTACGGCTACAACGCCGCCGAACAGTGGGAACACGCCCTCAAGGAAGACCCCAAATTCATCTTTGTAACGGGCTGGAATGAGTGGACGGCGGCGCGTTACGACGAGTTTTTGGGCGTAAAGAGACCTGTTATGTTCGTAGACACCTTTAATCAGGAGAACAGCAGGGATATTGAGCCGATGCACGGGGGGCACGCCGACAACTACTACTATCAGATGGTCTCCTACATTCGGCGATACAAAGGAGTTCGCAAGCCTCCCTCAGCGATCCCCCCGAAAACGATTCGGCTGGAGGGCGACTTTCATCAGTGGGACGACGTTCAGCCCGAATACCGTGACGATATTGGCGATACCGTCCACCGTGACTACCCCGGTTACAACAAGTTCACACAGTATGTAAACAAGACAGGGCGAAACGACTTCGTTCTGCTCAAAGTTACAGCGGACAGCGCGAACGTCTACTTCTATGCGCGTACAAAAGACCCCGTTACGCCCCACACCGACCCGCACTGGATGACGCTCTATATCGATACAGACAGCGACCCTAAAACAGGCTGGCTTGGGTACGACTTCGCCCGCCACGCTCTCAACTCGACGACAACCCTACTGGAAGCGAGCAACAGGGCAGGAAATTGGCAAGGCAAAGCCGAAACTCACTACCGAGCGATTGGGAATGAGATAATGTTCTCAATTCGGAGGCGAGACCTCCACCTAGAGAACCTCCGCAAACCTATCCGCCTCCATTTCAAATGGGCGGACAACTACCAACAAGATGGCGACCCGATGGAGTTCACGCTTAATGGCGACAGCGCACCAAACGGGCGCTTCAACTACCTCTTTTTTCAGAAGGCACAGCAACAGAGATGATTGACCTAACAGGAAAGCATATTTTTATCGCAGGGGGAAGTCGGGGCATAGGAGCCGCTTCCGCCCTGCTTGCCGCGAAAGCGGGAGCCACTATTAGCGTAAACTACGTCCGCAATCAGGAGGCGGCAGAAAATGTCGTCGCAGAGATACAGCGAGCGGGAGGCAAGGCGGGCGCGTTCCAAGCCGACATTAGCGTAGAGGGGGAGGCGGAAAGGGCGTTAGACGAAGCAGTAGAGCGTTTTGGGAGTCTGACTGGCTTAGTGGTCTCCTCTGGTATTTTCGAGGGCGAACCTCTTGAAGTGATGAACGCCGCATTCTGGGATAAGACAATGGCGATTAACGTACGTGGTACGTTCTTAACCGTACAGGCGGCGGCAAAACACCTCAGAAACGCAAAGCAGGGAGGTAGCATCGTGATATACGCCTCCACCGCCGGGCAACGCGGCTCCGCCGTCTACTCCGCCTACGCCACCTCAAAAGCGGCGCAGATGATGTTTATGCGCTCTATGGCGCTAGAACTCGCCCCTGACAAAATTCGTGTCAACTGCATCGCGCCCGCATGGACAGAGACCGATATGGTGACGGACAGTATCGCCTCCATTGGGCGCGAGGAGATAGTGCGCGGCTTTCCGCTAGGGCGTATCGGGCTACCGGAAGATGTAGCAGGACCAACCTGCTTCCTCCTCAGCGACCTAGCGGGCTTTGTCACTGGCATCACCTTGACGGTGGATGGCGGTATGGATATGCGCGGCTAGACCCTGCAAGGACAGAAAATGAAAAGATGCTATATTGACCTAAGCTACCCCATCGAGCCGAGTATGCCTGTACTCCCAAACTACCCGCCCGTTGAGGTCACAATCCTCGATTCAACGGCATATCAGGAGTTAGGAGGCACTCGTCGCCTCAACAGCTCACGCATCGCCATCGGTTTGCATACAGGCACACACATAGATGCGCCCTTCCACTTCTACAGCGACGGCGCGACCTTCGAGAGTATTCCGCTAGAGCAGTGCATCGGGCAGGCTACTCTTGTAAGACTGTCGGGGCATGGCTCCTTTGCGCCTATCACACCGCAAGACATTCTTGCGTACCGCGAATCCATTCAGCAAACAGGGAAGGTCGTTTTTGATACAGGCTGGTCTAAAATGTGGGGAGACCCTGCGTTCTTTTTAGACCACCCCGAAATCACGCAGGAGACAGCGGAGCTACTATTAGAGTGGGGAGTACATCTCGTCGGGGTCGACTTCCCCTCGGTAGACCGCCCCCCCTTTCCCGCACACCTCGCCTTCTTGGGAAGCGGCGCGGTTATTGTTGAAAACCTTGCCAATCTGAAAGCAGTTCGCACAGAGCGATTCTACTTGACAGCCTTACCGCTCAAACTCGTTGGGAGAGACGGCTCGCCGCTTCGCGCCATCGGAGAGGAGATATAGAGTGCCCACCATTCAATCTGAGGCGTTAGCCGCCTTTGTTCAGGATATTTTTATCGCCTACGGCGTACCAGCAAGCAAGGCGGAGACCGTCGCTATCTCCCTCACGCTTGGCAACCTAAAAGGTCACGATTCGCATGGCGTGATCCGTGTGATAGAGTACGTCGACTGGATTGCTAAGGGGTGGATTGCGCCCTCTGCGGAGTTGGAGATTGTACGTGAAACAGATAGCCTACTCTTAGTGGATGGGCATTTCGGTTTCGGACAGGTGATAGGGCGTGAAGCGACTGCTTTGGCGATAGAGAAGGCGAAAGCGGGCGGAGTCTGTGTTCTCTCTATTCGGCAATCGGCACATCTAGGGCGTATAGGCGAGTGGGCGGAGATGGCGGCAGAGGAGGGTTTGGTCTGCTTCTCCTTCACAAACACACACGGAGGCGGAGTCCTTGTCGCCCCCTATGGCGGGCGCGAAAGGCGACTATCCGCCAATCCACTGGGAGCGGGTGCGCCCCTCTCCAATGGGGAACCGCTTATTATGGACTTCGCAACCTCCACCATTGCGGAGGGAAAAATGAAGGTGGCGCGTGCAAAGGGCGAATCCGTTCCAGCGGGCTGTTTTGTGAACGCGCAGGGCGAGATGGCGACAGACCCTGAAGAGTACTATGCAGACCCGCCCGGTGCCCTGCTTCCATTTGGCGGACACAAAGGGTACTCCCTGTCGCTATTTGCCGACATCTTGGCGGGTGCGCTTTCAGGAGCGGGGTGTAGCAAGGGCGAGGCGCGTGTCGCCAACGCTATGCTAGCCGTCTTCCTCGACCCTAAGGCGTTTGCCGGAGAGGCGTTCTTCCAACAGGAGACAGAGGCACTGGTACGCCGTGTAAAAGACTGCCCGACAATGTCGGGCGTGGAGGAGATACTTGTACCGGGCGAGCCGGAAGCAAAGACCTACGCACAACGAATACAGTCAGGAGTTACTATTGAAGAATCCACTTGGGCACGCCTGATTCACCTTGCCCATGAGCGTAGCGTCCTGATACCAGAAGTGTGACGGTTTTTACGTTTGTTGCATACGATTACGCGGGTAGGCTTGCATGATTAGGCGCGTCTGGCGCATAATAGGGGTAGTTGAACACATCAGCGACTGGAGTGAAGAGGTATGAGCCATCATAATCGCCTTGAAGATATGTTTTTGACGCGCCGCGAAATGTTGGAAAGGTGCGGCATCGGCATGGGAACGCTTGGGCTTGCCGCTCTTCTCGGTGAAGAGGGTGCGCTTAGTCCTGCTCAGGCTCAGACCGCTACAGATGGGTTGAACCCTCTTTCGCCTAAAGCCCCTCACTACAAGCCCCGCATAAAACGAGTCATACACCTCTTTATGAACGGCGGTCCCTCGCAGGTAGACACCTTCGACCCCAAGCCCATGCTCACTAAGTTTCACGGGCAGAAGATACCCGAACTCGCCTTCCCAGAGCGCACAGTAGGAGCCGCCTACAAATCACCCTATACTTTCAAGAAGTATGGCAAAAGCGGTATTGACATCAGTGAAATCTACCCCAATCTTGCAAAACACGCAGACGAACTCTGCGTCATCCGCTCCATGCACGCCGACAACCCCGTCCATGAGTTCAGCCTCATGCTGCTTAACTGCGGAGATGGAACACGGGAACGCCCTAGCATGGGGTCGTGGATCCTCTACGGACTTGGTACACAGAACCAGAACCTTCCCGGCTTTATCGCTATGTGCCCCGGCGGCTTACCCGTCAAGGAGGCTTCCAACTGGCGCTCCGCCTTCCTGCCGGGTGTCTATCAGGGAACCTACGTAGATACCGCAAACACGCGCATCGAAAAACTGATAGAGAACATCCGAAACTATGGCTTGAACGCCCCTACGCAGAGAGCGCAGCTCGACCTAGTGCAGGAGATGAACCGCCGCCATCTTGAGGCACGGCAAAAAGACGCACAACTAGAGACGCGAGTCGCCTCGATGGAGTTGGCATTCCGTATGCAGGTGGAGGCTTCTGACGCTTTCGACATTACCCATGAGCCGCAACACGTTCGCGAACGCTATGGCTCAGGAACGCAGGCTCGGCAAATTCTCATTGGGCGCAGACTGTTGGAGCGCGGGGTTCGCTATGTGCAGGTGTGGCATGGCGCGGGGCAACCGTGGGACGCGCATCAAGACATTGCGAACAACCACCGCAATCTAGCAAGAGAGACCGATATGGCAATTGATGCGCTCCTAACCGACTTGAAAGAGCGTGGAATGTGGGAGGACACGCTGGTACTGTGGGGGGGAGAGTTCGGGCGCACTCCCGCCGTCGAAACAAATGGCAACGCGAACGGGCGAGACCACAATCACTATGGCTACACCATGTGGATGGCAGGGGGGGCGGTGAAGGCGGGCTATATACACGGAACGACGGACGACTTCGGCTTCAAGGCGGTCACAGACAAGGTTCATGTTCACGACCTGCAAGCCACTATTCTTCACCTGCTCGGTCTGAACCATGAAAAATTGACCTACCGATTCGCGGGACGCGACTACCGTCTCACCGATTTAGATGGGCGCGTGGTCACAGAGTTACTGACCTAGCCTCGATAGCCTCAATCCAATGTGAGTTTGGGATATAGCGCATCTCGAAACGCCTCATCCTATCGCACTTTGTACCAAAATCACATTAATCCACGTACAGAAAAGCGTTCGTCAAAAGCAGAGCCTGTGCATAGACCTCCCAAGCGTTAAGCGGTTGCGGCTTCTCTAACGGTCCGCTGAACTCTGCGGAGGCACTCCACTCCATCGAACCACCTCCAATTTGATTAAGAATGGGCGACCATTCAAAACTGTCACTCACCTCGTTCTTTTGGCTATCCACGATAAAGTCCAGAGTCTCCCCTTTTCGCATTGCGACACTCACTGCCGCCAGTTCAACTCCGCCATGTGCGGCGACCTTCGCATCCACGACCCCTAACCTGCTGTGCGAGATTATCGCCAAAACCCCATCACCGCCCGGAGAGGGATGCTCCACACGCCCCTTTATAGAGACCAGCATTTCGCCCGGAGATGTCCAGCGGCGTACTACCGAGTGCCTAGAGTCGCCGGGATGCCCCCCGCCCGCACTGATAGTCGCCCAACCGAGTGCTTTATCTGGGAGGGTATCCCCACCCTGCCACGACGCGCCAGAGAATTTTGGAAACAGATTGAACTGAACCAGTTTACCCGCCTTAGGGTCGTACTCACCATAACCATACTGCCATGCCGAAAGGGATGTCGCATCTACATTCAGAGCCGACCTCTGCAACCTCTCCAAGAATCGTAATCCCTGCTGAATCTCTTCCGTTTGCGCGGGACGCGAGTAGGTCAAGGCGAGCATACGCGCAATACGAGAGCGCGAATCGGTGTAAGAGGTCACCTCCTTGCGGTGTGCAAGGCTCTTCGCCATCTCCTGTACGAAAGGGTTGTTCAGCAGAAACAGCGACTGTTGAGGGACGGTAGTGTTGCTACGTTGCGGGGCGTGTTGATTTGGGTCAGGGAAATCGAAGGAGCGCCAGAGTGTAGGTAAGGACTGCCTATCCAGAAAGGTGTAGAGCGTTCTGCGCCGCGACTTTTCAATCCCCTCAATGGGCTGACCGTAGAGCCTATCGTCCAGTGCGCCTCCAACACTTAGTAGTGCGTCTCGCATCTGCTCGAAGTCTAGGCGACGACGGTTCATACGCCCCAATAGGCGATTGTCGGGGTCGGCTCTGCGCGTTTTCGGGTCAACCTCGGCAGACTGTTGATAGACATTAGAGAGCATTATCAGTCGGTGCATCTTCTTGATAGACCACGCTCCAGCACCATCTGCTTCTGTCTTCATAAATCTAACCGCGAGCCAGTCCAGTAGAGCCTGATTTGAGGGTGCGTCGCCCCGTGTTCCGAAGTCGCTAGGCGTTCTGACAATGCCCTTCCCAAAATGCCCCATCCATATTCGATTTACCATCACACGCGCAGTCAGAGGGTTCTGCGGGTTGGCGATACTCTGCGCGAGTTCGAGCCTACCGCTCCCTCTCTCAAACGTTTTTCGGCTATCCCCCGCTACTGCTACTAGAAATCGGCGCGGTGCGTCTCCACCGAGGTTCCCCGCGACACCGCGCTTAAAGACCTTTTGCGGTGAAGGCTTGTCGTTGTCTTTAAGTACCATCGCGCAAGGGGGGGAACCAGGGTGCGTCGCCTTGAAGTCGAGCATATCTCGGCGAAGAGTGTCTATCTGATCGTCCTTCTTCGCCTTTTTCGCGTCGGCAATGCGAGTCTCCATCTCCTTGAGGCGTTTCTGAAACTCCATGAGAGCGGCTTTATCGGTGGTTTCCCCTATCTGGGGCGCATCCTCCGGCTCCTGAGAGTTGTTGAAAACAGAGTATAAGGAGTAGTAGTCTTCAGTGGGGATAGGGTCAAACTTGTGGTCGTGGCAACGGGCACACCCGGAGGTCAGCCCCTGCAATCCTCTACACACAACATCGATTCTATCGTCAATAATCTCCTGAATATCGC
Source organism: Armatimonadota bacterium (assembly GCA_026392135.1). Taxonomy (GTDB): domain Bacteria; phylum Armatimonadota; class Chthonomonadetes; order Chthonomonadales; family Chthonomonadaceae; genus CAIJLM01. The sequence goes on along the minus strand of JAPLCR010000570.1, from coordinate 6,537 downwards.
CAAGATAGCGGTTTCCAACCGTAATAAAGCCGAGGGCAGCGAGGTCACGCTTATCTTTTAAAGGAATAAGGTCGCCTGCAATCTGCTCCAAAATAAACTGGTCATAAGGCTTATCGTCGTTGAGAGCGCGAGTCACGTAGTCGCGATAGGTGTAGGCATAAGGGTAGCGTCGCCCATTCGTACCTACGAGATAGCCAAGGGTATCCGAGTACCGCGCTACATCAAGCCACTGCCGCCCCCAACGCTCTCCGTAGTGTGGTGAGGCAAGAAGACGCTCTATCAGCTTTTCGTAGGAGTTGGAGGCATGGTCGTTAAGGAAGGTCTGTGTCTCTTCTGGTGTAGGAGGAAGCCCCGTCAGGTCAAAGGTTGCACGGCGAATGAGAGCAACCTTTGAGGCAGGCACTGTAGGCTTTAATCCACGCTTTTCCAGAGCATCAAGAATATAGAGGTCTACAGGGGTCTTTACCCACGCGGAGTTTTTGACAATGGGAGTTTTAGGGGCACGGAGCGGTTGTAGTGACCAGTGAGTCCGCCTCTGTTCCGCCGTGCGTTGCTCGAAACTCTTGCCCGCGGGGGCGTTGCCGCTCCAGGCAGCACCCGCCTTTACCCAATCCGTAAGAGCCTGAATCTCTTTATCGCTTAGTTTGCCGTTGGGAGGCATTTTGAGAGTTCCGCTCTGGCGCACGGCTTCTATCAAACGACTATGTTCAGAATCACCAGCAACTAAGACAGCACCTTTATCACCGCCTTTAAGCAGTGCGGCACGCGAATCGAGCCTCAACCCGCCGAACTGCTTCGTCTCCCCATGGCATGAGAAGCACTTTTCCAGTAACAAGGGACGTACGCTTTTCTCAAAAAACTCAACGGCAGCAGGAGACGGAGGCGTTTCAACAGGCTTCTGTGCCCGCGCTACGAGCGACAACACTACTCCCGCCAACATCACGCTCATTTTTAAGCGATTCCACATTTTCCGGCTCCTCGTCTGTGTGTTATGGCACTATTGCGTAGGGTCTGGGCTAACTTTCACAAGTAGTTTCCCAACGTTCTTACCAGAGAACAGCCCCAAAAACGCCTCAGGAGCGTTCTCAAGCCCCTCAACGGTGTCCTCAACGACCTTGACGGATCCCTCACGTATCCATTTCGACATATCCGCCTGAAATGCCTCTTCTCGATGCGTGTGGTCTACTACTAAAAAGCCGTGTATCAACGCTCGTTTCACTAGAAGGGACATCAAATTGGGACCCGGCGGGGGCGTGACTGCATTGTATTGCGAGATGAGACCTACCAGGGGAATGCGCGCTCCGAGGTTGATATGCCCTAGAACCGCTTCCAAAACTGCCCCTGCCACATTGTCGTAATAGACATCTATACCGTTCGGGCACGCCGCCTTGAGTGCTTCGTCAAGAGGTTGTGTCTTATAGTTGATGCAAGCGTCGAAGCCTAAATCCTCAGTCACAAATCGGCACTTCTCATCAGAACCTGCCAAACCTACAGCGAGGCAACCCAGTACCCGCGCTATCTGTCCGACCAAAGAGCCAACTGCCCCCGCCGCCGCTGACACAACTACAGTCTCTCCCGCTTTTGGCTTTCCAATATCCAGTAGAGCGGCATACGCCGTCAAGCCCGGCATACCAAGTGCCCCCAGCGCATAGGAGAGAGGTGCTTTCGATGGGTCGAGTTTACGGAGGTCTTTGCCGTCCGATACACCGTACTCCTGCCAACCGTCGTACCCTAACACATAATCGCCGACAGCAAACGACTCACTCTTCGATTCAATTACCTGGCTCACCGTACCGCCTACCATAGGTGTTCCAAGCGTAGCGGGCGTGGTATAACCCGCCACTTCCCGCATTCGTCCACGCATATATGGGTCGAGTGAGAGGTATAGTGTGCGCCGTAACACGCCTCCCTCTAATAGTGTGGGTACAGGATACTCCACACAGGCAAAGTCGCTCGTTTGGGGGTGTCCCGCAGGTCTATTCGTGAGCGTGATACCGCGATTGGTCAATCCAGACATATTATCTCCTTCAAGCGTTCAATAGACCTCTTGCATAAGTCTTCTCTCGAACTCAATCCAGCGCGTAGAACGCTGAAGAGATTGCGAACGCCGCATTTATAAGGTGCTGAATGGACGCAATCGCGTGCAAGAGGTCTAATATCCACCGTACTAACGGGGAGTAGATACCCTATCTCTTGGGTTCAAAGGCTTTATTCGGAAATGGAAGGCGGCTTGGAAGCGGTACAGGGCGTTCTCGAATCAATTTTTGCAGGTGTAGGATAGCCGCTTTCAGTTGAGCGTCCTCCCCGTTAAAGGTCTCGTGCGGCGGGTTATCTACCACGATATCAGGGTCTACACCATGCCCCTCGATGAGCCACTTTCCTTCCGGTCCAAACACCCCATTCTCTGCGGCAGACGCTATCCCGTTATCGGCAAGGTAGTTGTCAAAACTTAGCCAAACCTCTCCCCCCCATGTCCGTGTGCCGATAACCTTGCCAATTCCTAGCCTACGAAAACCCTCTGTAAACGCCTCTCCATCCGACCCTGTGTGTTCATCGCACAACACAACAACATGACCGCGAAACGCCCACTGCATATTCCAACTGGGCTTCTCGTTCCGGCTCTGCCAGTAGATCCATGCCTTACGCAGCAGTTTTTCCAGAATCCAACTATCAATGTTACCGCCGCCATTGTGGCGTACATCTACAATAAGCCCCTGACGGTGAAACACGGGGTAGAAGTCCTTTGCCCACTGCGCGATGTCGCCCGACCCCATAGCACGGAGGTGTACATACCCAATCTCGCCTCTCCCCTCCGTCTCTACTCTCTCGCGGCGATTCAACTCCCAGTCGGTATAACGTAAATCGTTGGAGGCTCCGCGCGAAATAGGCGCAACAATACAGTCGCGAGCTTTACCTGTCGCCTTCTCCCACACGGTGAGCAGAACCTGTTTCCCCTCTTGGTTCCGCAGAAGTGCAGCGATGTCCGGCGCGGTGAACGTCTCCACGCCATTCACGGACTGTATAACATCGCCCTCTTTCAACTCCACACCAGGGCGTGCCAGTGGAGAGAGGCTGTTCGGGTAGTCGGGGTCGCCAGAGTAGATTTTATCGACCCTCCACCCGCGATGTTCAGGGTCACGGCTCAGAGATGCACCCAGAAAGGAGGGGGCAATCTGGTCTTGCCCTCTACGTGTGTCGCCTCCTGTCACAAAGATGTGTAGTGCGGCAAGCTCTCCCACCATAGAGGCGATAAGGTCGCTCAACTCCGCACGGTCGCGCACACGCTCAACGAGAGGAAGGTGTCTTTTCAAAATCGCTGGATAGTCAATACCGTGCAGTTTAGGGTCGTAGAAAAAGTCGCGTTCAAGCCGCCATGCCTCTGTGAGCATCTGCTTCCACTCCTCACGCGGCTGAACAGCGAAAGTCCAGTCTGAAAGGTTAAGCTGCCCAGTGTCGAGCGAAGCAGGGGCAGAGGCTGCATCCACTACTGAGAGCTGGTTTCCTACACGAATAAGCAGCTTCTTGCCGTCCCCAGAGAGTTCGTAGTCCCCAACGCCCTCTGCCACCCTCTTTACAGCGATGCCTTTGTTGGCGATGTCAAGTGCAACCAATCCGCTACGCCCCCCATCTCGTTCGCGGCTTATCCAGAAAAGCCTACCCTCATTCATGGTGAGGTGCGCGTAGTTACCGGAAGGAACGGGAACTTCCCAGAGGCGCCTCTGTATCCCGTCGAGGACAATACTGAGCTTTGTTTTGCCCGCATCGGTAGCTTGGGGCTTGCTCTCCTTGAAAAGTTCGTCGTCCTGCTGGAAGGGGGAGCGTTGCCCTGTCGTAAGCGCGATTTTGTACAGCTTGCTCTGCTTATCGAAGAAGGGTTCTGGCTGACGAGGTCCCCAAGGAGAGCCTACCGACGAGCGAAAGGTTCTATCCGAGAGGAAGTAGAGCCACTTGCCGTCCGGACTCCATGTTGGGCTACTGCTGTCCGCACGGTCTGTAGTAATGGGCGTTGACTTTTTGTCTTTCAGTGAGTAGAGCAGAATACGCCCAAAGGTGATACTCGGCTCTACGAAAGCGAGCCACTGGCTATCGGGAGACCATGAGAAGTCACCGTACTCCCCGTACTCTGAGGTCGCGATTTTCGTAGAGGTACGGTCTGTTATGTTGAAAAGCCACAGCTCTTCACTTTTATTTGTGTAGGCAATCCACTTTCCATCGGGTGAGACAAGACCGCTCGTCCGCAGAACTTTGGAGTCGCTAGTCAACTGCTCCGGCTTGCCGATACCATTAACGGGAAGCCTCCACCACTCAGTCTCGCCCGTCTCATCAGAGAGTGCGTAGAGCGACTTGCCATCCGGTGCAAAGAGCGCATTGCGGTAGCGAACCCCCTGCTTGCGCGTCACCTCTACAAATCGCCCCTGCTTCACGGGAGCAATGAAGACCTGCCCTCGCGCCGTCAGTACGACTCTGTTGCCATCGGGAGAGACCCCAACATGAGTGAGGTAGTCCATCGGCTCCTTTATCCAGTGTTCCCGTGTCTGCTCAAGGTCGGAGGTTATAGCGATGTTGAGCAGGGTGTCTTTGTCCATAACAACATCGTAGACGTGCAGATCCGCGCCGAGTTGGTAGACGATATGCCCGTCATCCAGCGACGGATCCTTTACGTCGAAATACTTGTGATGCGTGTGTTGCTTGAGACCGCCGCCGTTGGTATTCATAGACCAGAGGTTCATCGTACCGTCACGGTCGGAGGCGAAGTAGATTCGCGCCTCAAAGTACATCGGGTTTTTACTGGTTCCGGTAAAATTTGCGGTGAGCGGGACTGCGGACTTCGCTTCAGGCACAAGTTTCCATATACTCTCTACGCCTCCCCCTTTATAGCGCTTGGTGTGGCTTCCCTGAAACGGTTGACGTGTAAAGTAGAGCGTTCCCCCTGCCTTGTCATAAGCACCCTGGTTCGCTTGTGCGAGGGGAACTACTGCCCGTGCCAGAGTGTCTGGGTGGATGGTAAAGAGCTGCCGGTCGGGGAGTGTCGAGTGAATGGTAGAGTTGAAGAGGACTTTTCCGTCAGGTGTCCAACCTACCACGTTCGCAGTACCGCCCTCATAAGTGAGACGCTTGGGCAACCCTCCCTCAATTGGCATAACGTATACCTCATTGGGACCTTCGTAACCTGCCGTAAATGCAACACGCTTGCCATCGGGCGAGATAGCGGGGTGCGTCTCCTGTGCCGAATGCGTCGTGAGAGCCTGCGCTGCACCTCCCCCTACCCTGACCTTGAACAGGTCTCCTTGAGAGGTGAACACAATGGTATCCTTATGAATAGCTGAAAAACGGTAGTAGCCTACATTAGAAGGCTGGGCACGAACCATTGCAGACAAACTTACGAGTGTAAGGAACAGAAAGAGGCGGCGCATTCGTATCTCCTTAACGGGGCATTCTTTTTAGTAAGAGCAAGATTCACCTCTCGCTATAAGTCCTTCTCCCGAAGCGGGAGAGGGATGCCCGCAGCGCAGGGTGAGGGCTGAGCAGTTATCTATTACCAACTATTATACCGCGATTCATGCCCCCTATCCGAACGCAAAAGTTCAGGAGGAGAAACACCCATGCAGGTAACCATAAGCGAAACAAAACAGGAGCTGGGACGGAGAGCGGCGGGCTACGGCGCGGAGTGTATTCGTCATGCTATTGCCGAGCGGGGGGAAGCCAACATCATACTAGCCACAGGTGCTTCTCAGTTTGAAATGCTCTCGGCACTACTTGAAGAGCAGGACATCGACTGGAGCAGGGTCACGGCGTTTCATCTCGATGAGTATGTTGGAATGGATACTACCCACCCTGCCTCGTTCCGCAAATACCTGAAAGAGCGTTTTGTAGAGCGTCTAACTACTCCGCTACGCGCCTTCCATCTCATTCTTGGAGAGAGTGTAGACTCTGCCTCAGAGTGCCGCCGCCTGAACGAGATTATCACGCAGTACCCCATCGATGTGGCGTTTGTGGGAATTGGGGAGAATGGACACCTCGCGTTCAACGACCCACCTGCCGATTTTGAGACAGACGACCCCTATATCGTGGTGAATTTGGATGAGCCATGCCGTCGACAACAGTTGGGTGAGGGCTGGTTCGCGACTCTGGAGGAGGTTCCAAAGCAGGCTATCTCCATGTCTATTAGGCAGGTAATGAAATCGCGGGCGATAGTCTGTAGCGTACCAGACTTACGAAAGGCGAAGGCGGTGAAGCTGACACTAAAAAGTGAGGTATCCCCGTTCGCGCCCGCCTCTATCCTTCAACTGCACCCCTTCGCCCACATCTACCTCGACCCCAATTCGGCGAGCCTAGTAGACGGACAGGAATAGTCTTACCAGGGCTAATCGCACTGCCCCAACCACCCCATCTAAACCTCCCTCTTCACAAAGCTTATTGGGGTATGTATGGCTTATGTGCCCAAAAAGATGTATCGCAATACAGAACTGCTTATAGGTCAAGCCTTTCTCCCGAATCGGGAGAAAGGTGTCCGCAGGACGGAATGAGGGACGGTAC